>NZ_JAKWJK010000039.1:0-9624 GCF_031570575.1 Pseudomonas sp. JL3 | reverse complement strand
GCCAATGCACAGACGCAACTGGTCAACATGTACGGCATCACTGAAACGACTGTGCACGTGACCTACCGTGCGTTGGAGGCGGCCGATGCGCAATTGGTCGGTGTCAGCCCGATCGGCAAGCGCATTCCCGACTTGCGCCTGTACCTGCTCGATCAGCAGGGTCAACCGGTGCCGATGGGAGTGGAGGGTGAGTTGTATGTCGGTGGTGCAGGGGTGGCGCGGGGGTACCTGAACCGGCCGCAGCTTAACCAGGCGCGGTTCATGGCGGATCCGTTCGACGGCACGGCACATGCGCGGATGTATCGCACGGGGGACCTGGGTNGTGGTGCAGGGGTGGCGCGGGGGTACCTGAACCGGCCGCAGCTTAACCAGGCGCGGTTCATGGCGGATCCGTTCGACGGCACGGCACATGCGCGGATGTATCGCACGGGGGACCTGGGTCGCTGGCTGGAGAACGGTGAACTCGAATACCTCGGTCGTAACGACGAGCAAGTGAAGATCCGTGGTTTCCGCATCGAGCTGGGCGAGATCGAGGCGAAGCTGACGGCTTGTGAAAGTGTGCGTGAAGCCGTAGTGATCGCTCGGGAAGACGAACCGGGCGACAAGCGTCTGGTGGCCTATGTGATTGCCAAAGAAGGCGCGCAACTGTCGGCCGCCGAACTGCGCGCCCACCTCCTGGGCTCGCTGGCCGAGTACATGGTACCCAGTGCATTCGTGATGCTGACCACATTCCCGTTGACCACCAATGGCAAGCTCGACCGCAAGGCGTTGCCGGCACCGGATTCAGAGGCCTATGCCCGGCGCACCTACGAAGCCCCGGTAGGGGCCGTGGAAATCACCCTGGCTGGTCTGTGGGCCGAATTGCTCGGTGTGGAGCAGGTGGGCCGGCATGATCGATTTTTCGAACTGGGCGGCCACTCGTTGCTGGCGGTGAAGCTGATCGAACGCATGCGCCAGGTCAACCTGAGCGCCGATGTGCGGGTGTTGTTCGGCCAGCCCACGCTGGCGACACTGGCCGCCGCCGCAGGTGCAAGCAGTGGCGTTGTCGTACCGGCCAACGGGATTGCGACCAACGCTGAGTGCATCACTCCGGACATGCTGCCACTGGCGACATTGACCCAGGAACAGATCGATCACATCGTTGCGGCGGTGCCGGGCGGTGTGGGCAACGTGCAGGATATCTACGGGCTTGTGCCGTTGCAGGAAGGCATTCTGTATCACCACCTTGCGAGCGGGGACGGCGATCCCTACCTGTTGCAAGCCACGCTGCGCGTCGACAGTCGAGCGCAACTGGACGCGTTCGTGCAGGCCTTGCAAGCGGTGATCGAGCGACACGACATTCTGCGCACTTCGGTGGCGTGGGAAGGGCTGGACGAACCGGTGCAGGTAGTCTGGCGCGAGGCCCGGCTGGGAGTGGAAGAACTCACGCTGGACCAGGCCGACGGCGATATCGCCGGCCAATTGCAGGCCCGCTTCGATCCCCGCCATATCCGCTTCGACCTGCGTCAGGCACCGTTGATGCGTATCCATTTTGCTGAAGACGTGCGTGCAGGGAGCTGGGTGGCGGTGTTGCTGTTCCATCACCTGATCGATGACGCGACTTCGCTCGGCTTGCTGGGCAAGGAAATCGAGGCGCATCTCCAGGGCCGCTCGGCACAGCTACCCGTGTCGGTGCCTTACCGCAATTATGTGGCGCAGGTCAGGTTGGGGCTTAATCGCGAGCAACATGAAGCCTTCTTCAGCGACATGCTGGGGGACGTGGACGAGCCGACGCTGCCGTTCGGTCTGCAGGATGTGCAAGGCGACGGCAGCGGTATCGAGGAGGCATCGTTGCCGCTTTGCGCCGAACTGGGCCAGCGTTTGCGCGCTCAGGCACGACGCCTGGGTGTGAGCACCGCCAGCTTGCACCATTTGGCCTGGGGTCAGGTAGTGGGACGAGTGTCAGGTCGCACGGACGTGGTATTCGGGACGGTGCTGATGGGCCGTCTGCACAGTGGACAGGATGCCGGGCACGCACTCGGCATGTTCGTCAATACGTTGCCGTTGCGCGTCGAGGCTGGCGGGCAGGGGGTATTGGCCGCGGTGAAGGCGACCCATGCGCGGCTCGCCGCGCTGCTGGGGCATGAGCATGCGCCGTTGTCATTGGCGCAGCGTTGCAGTGGCGTCGCCGCGCCAACGCCGTTGTTCAGTGCCCTGATGAACTACCGACAGGCTGCCGTGGCGGCACAGGCACCCAAGGATGCAGGTACTGCGCGGGTCTGGGCCGGCGTCGAGATTCTGGGCGGCGAAGAGCGGACCAATTACCCGCTGTCGTTGTCGGTGGATGACCTGGGGGAATCGTTCGGGCTGACGGTGCAGGCGGTGGCCGGAATCGGCGCGCAGCGCATTTGCGCCTACATGCATACGGTGCTCGAAGCACTGGCCGATGCGCTCGATCACGATGCGAACGCGCCGCTGCACAGCCTGGCCATTCTGCCCGACCCCGAACGCTGGCAATTGCTGGACGATTTCAATGCCTTTGATGCGGCCTATCCGTCGGGGCTGCTGATCCATCAATTATTCGAGGCGCATGCCGACGCCCGGCCTGAAGCCGTCGCGGTGACCTATGAAGATCAGAGCCTCAGTTATGGCGAACTGAACCGGCTGGCCAATCAGGTTGCCCATCGTCTGCTGGCGCTGGGTATCCGCGCGGACGACCGCGTGGCAATTTGCGTGGATCGTGGCCTGGACATGGTGGCGGGGTTGATCGGCATCCTTAAAGCGGGCGCCGGTTATGTGCCGCTGGATCCGGCCTATCCGGCCGAGCGTCTGGCTTACATGCTGGAGGACAGCGCGCCAAAGGTGCTGCTGACCCAGCGCTGCTTGCAACAGCGTTTTCCTCAGCTGACCGTGCCGCTGTTGTTGCTCGACGCCGAGGATCGTCATGCCGCCGGTATCAGCGATCAGCCGCAAACCAATCCGGATGCACACGCGAACGGCTTGAACCCGGAGAGTCTGGCGTATGTTATCTACACCTCGGGTTCGACCGGCCAGCCCAAGGGCGTGGCAATGGCGCACCGCCCCCTGGTCAACCTGATGCAGTGGCAAATTGCGCAATCGGCGCAGCAGGGAAGGGACGCTGCGCGCACCTTACAGTTCGCCGCACTCGGCTTCGACGTGGCCTTCCAGGAGGTCTTCAGTACCCTGTGTGCCGGCGGCGAACTTTCGCTCATTCACGCCGATACCCGACTGAACTTGCGCAGCCTGTTCCAGCACATCTGCACGCAACGTATTGAACGCCTTTACCTGCCTTGCATCGCACTGCAGGCGCTGGCAGAAACGGTGGTCAGTGACATGGAGGCGGGGCCACTGGCGTGTGGGCTGCGTGATGTCATCACCGCCGGCGAGCAATTGCGCATCACCCCACAGATACGTGCGTTCTTCGAGCGTCTGGATGGCTGTCGTCTGCACAACCACTACGGGCCGACCGAGTCCCACGTCACCACGGCACTGACGCTGGCGGACGATGTCGCGTCCTGGCCAACGCTGCCGGCGATCGGGCAACCGGTGGCCAATACGCGCATCTACTTGCTGGACGAACACTTGCAGCCGGTCCCGTTTGGCGTTGCCGGCGAGATCCACATCGGCGGTGCCTGCGTCGCTCGTGGCTATCTGAATCGGGCTGACCTGACCGCTGAACGCTTCATCCACGATCCGTTCGCCGCCCATGGACAGGCGCGTCTGTACAAGACCGGTGACCTGGGGCGCTACCAGCCGGATGGCTGCATCGAATACCTGGGCCGCAACGACGATCAAATCAAAATCCGCGGTTTTCGTGTCGAGCTGGGTGAGATCGAAGCCAGGCTTTGCCAGCATGCGGGCGTAAAAGAGGCGACGGTGCTCGCCCGCGAGGACAGCCCCGGCGACAAGCGTCTGGTGGCCTACTTCACCGCCCAAGTGATGGACGCAACGCCTGAGGCCGACTCGCTGCGTGCGCATTTACAGGCACTTTTGCCGGACTACATGATCCCCGCGGCCTATGTGCCGCTGGAAAAACTGCCGCTGTCGCCCAATGGCAAGCTGGACCGCCGCGCATTGCCAGCCCCCGAGGCGGATGCCTTTGCCAGTCGTGAATACCAGGCGCCGCTGGGCGATGCGGAAACGACGCTGGCCCGGTTGTGGGCCGAGGTCCTTGGTGTGGAGCGGGTGGGGCGGCACGATCACTTCTTCGAGTTGGGCGGGCATTCGCTGTTGGCGGTGAAACTGATCGAACGCATGCGCCAGGCGGGCCTGAGTGCCGATGTGCGGGTGCTGTTCGGTCAACCCACATTGGCCGCGCTCGCAGCGGCGGTGGGTGGCAACACGGAAGTTGTGGTGCCGGCGAACGGTATTGCGCACGGTTGTGAACGGATCACCCCGGCAATGCTGACGCTGATGACGCTGAGTCAGGCGGCGATCGATCGGATCGTGGCCACAGTGCCGGGAGGTGTACGCAACGTGCAGGACATCTACCCGCTGGCGCCGTTGCAAGAGGGGATTCTCTACCATCACATTTCTGCCACGCAGGGTGATCCCTACCTGCTGCAAGCCTCGTTCGTCATGGACAGCCGCGCCCAACTCGACGGATTCGTGCAGGCCTTGCAGGTGGTGATTGATCGGCACGACATTCTCAGGACCGCGGTGCTTTGGGAGGGGCTTGATGCGCCGCTGCAGGTGGTTCTGCGCAAGGCTCGACTGGTGCTCGAAGAAGTCGAACCGGACCCGGACGATGGCGATGTCGCCGGGCAGTTGGGCAAACAGTTCGATCCTGTTCATTGTCGTCTCGATCTTGGCTGCGCGCCGCTGATGCGGCTCGCCTGTGCCTGGGACGCGATCAACCAACGCTGGGTCGCGACCCTGCTGTTCCATCACATCGCCCTGGACCATACGGCGCTGGATGTGATGCAGGACGAAATGCTGGCGTACCTCAGGGGTGAGTCCGAGCGCCTGAGTGCGGCCATGCCCTATCGCAATTATGTGGCGCAGGCCCTGCTGGGCGTGAGCCGCGAGCAACACGAAAGCTTTTTCCGCGACATGCTCGGCGACGTTGATGAGCCAACGCTGCCATTCGGCCTGCGCGAAGTACAGGGCGACGGCAGTGGCATCGAGGAGGTCAAACTGAACCTCGATGCGGCGCTGTGCCTGCGTCTGCGGCGGCAGGCGCGTCAACTGGGTGTGAGCGCGGCGAGCCTGCATCATCTGGCGTGGGCGAGAGTCCTGGGGCGTTTGTCCGGCCGCGAGGATGTGGTCTTCGGTACGGTGTTGCTGGGCCGCATGCAGAGCGGCGAAGGCGCGGACCGCGCCTTGGGCATGTTCATCAATACCTTGCCGCTGCGCGTGGATGTCGGTGCGTGCAGTGTGCGTTCCGGGGTGAAGCAGACCCATGGGCGGCTGACCGCGCTGCTCGCCCACGAGCATGCGCCCCTGACGTTGGCGCAGCGCTGCAGCGGGGTAGCCGTTGCCTTACCGCTGTTCAGCGCACTGCTGAACTACCGCCACAGTCCGTCAACGAACGAAAACGGTGCCGACCTGTGGGCCGGTATCGAGGTGACAGGTGTCAGGGAACGGACCAACTACCCCTGCACGTTGTCGGTCGATGATCAGGGCGAAGGTTTCCTGCTCAGCGTACAAACCTTTGCCAGCATCGGCGCCCAGCGTATTGCCGACTACATGTACACCACGCTGCAGAGCCTGGTGGATGCGTTGGAACACGCCCCCGACACGCCGCTGCACAGCCTGGAGATACTGCCTGGCGCCGAACGTCGGCAACTGCTGGTGGCGTTCAACCTGACGGATGTGGATTACCCGAGGCATCCGACGATTCATCAGCGATTCGAAGCGCAAGCGGCCAGGCACCCCGATACGGTGGCGGTTGTTTATGGCGCGCAGCGTCTGACCTACGGCGAGCTGAACCGGCAGGCCAACCGGCTGGCGCACCGCTTGTTGGCGCTCGGCGTACGACCTGAAGACCGTGTCGCCATCTGCATGCGGCGCAGCCTCGAGACAGTGGTCGGCCTCGTGGCGATCCTGAAATCCGGTGCCTGTTATGTGCCGATGGATCCATCCTACCCCGCGGAGCGCCTGGCCTACATGCTCAAAGACAGCTCGCCGGTGGCGCTGCTGACTCAGCAGGTATTGCAAGAGCGGCTGCCGACCCTGAATGTGCCGGTGCTGTTGCTCGACGCTGATCGGCCTCAGATGACCGAGTGTGCCGAAGACAACCCGATGGTCGCGGCGCTGACCCCGGAAAGCCTGGCTTACATCATCTATACCTCGGGCTCCACGGGTGAGCCCAAAGGCGTGATGGTCGAGCATAGAAACCTCGACAATCTGGTGAGCTGGCATTGTCAGACCTTCGAGCTGGAGCACGGCAGTCGCACTTCAAGCGTGGCCGGTTTCGGTTTCGATGCGGCGGCTTGGGAAGTCTGGCCTGCGCTGTGTGCCGGCGCCACGCTGCTGCTGCCACCGGCGCATGCGGGCAGTGAGGATGTCGATGCGCTGCTCGATTGGTGGCAGGCCCAGGCGCTGGACGTGAGCTTCCTGCCCACGCCCATTGCCGAGTACGCCTTTGGCCGCCATCTGGCTCACGATCAGTTGCGCACGCTGCTGATTGGTGGCGACCGCCTGCGCAAACTGCCCGTCGACCAGCCCTTCACTCTGATCAACAACTATGGCCCCACGGAAACGACCATCGTCGCCACCTCGGGCCGGGTCGACGCCTCGCAGGCGGTGTTGCATATCGGTAAACCGGTGGCCAACACCCGGGTTTATCTGCTGGATACGCAACTGCAGCCCGTTCCGGTCGGCGTGACGGGTGAGCTCTATATTGGTGGTGCCGGGGTCGCACGGGGTTATTTGAACCGTTCGACCCTCACCGCCGAGCGCTTTGTGCAAGACCCGTTCAGCCCTGTGCAGAACGCCAGAATGTACCGTTCCGGTGACCTGGGGCGCTATTTGCCGGACGGCAACATCGACTACCTGGGGCGCAATGACGGACAGCTGAAAATCCGTGGCTTTCGCATCGAACTGGGGGAAATAGAATCCAGGCTCGGCGCCTGCACCGGTGTGCGCGAAGCGGTCGTCATCGCAGTGGAAGACGCCTTGGGTGACAAACGCCTGGTGGCCTATTACACGGCGCATGACAGCGAGGATCAAGCGCTGACGGCTGAGAGTCTGCGCGCGCAATTGCAGGTGCGATTGCCGGAGTACATGGTGCCGGCGGTGTACATGCGCCTCGACGCGTTGCCCCTGACTCCAAACGGCAAGCTCGACCGCCGGGCATTGCCCGTGCCCGATAGCACTGCCTATTCAAGCCGTGGCTATGAAGCACCGCAGGGCGAGATGGAAACGGTCATGGCTGACCTCTGGCGTTCTCTGCTGGGTGTGGAACGGATCGGTCGCCATGACGACTTCTTCGAACTGGGCGGGCATTCACTGCTGGCGGTGCGATTGACGTCTCAAGTGCGCCAGCAACTGGGTGTGGAACTGGGGCTGGCGGAACTGTTTGCCAACCCTGAGCTATCGACTTTGGCGGCACTGGTCATGCAGGCGGCGGCAAGCACTTTGCCGCCAATCGTACCGGTGCCGAGCAACGAGGTTCTGCCGTTGTCGTTCGCGCAGCAACGGCTGTGGTTTCTCGCGCAGATGGAAGGCGGCAGTGCGGCTTATCACATCGCGGGTGGCCTGCGCCTCAAGGGTCGGCTGGAGCCCGAAGCACTGCACTGGGCGCTGGAACGTATCGTGGCGCGCCACGAAGCCTTGCGCACCACCTTCAACAACGTCGATGGAGAGGCGGTGCAATGCATCGCCACCGAAGGCGTTGGTTTTGCTTTGGTGGTCCACGACCTCGCGCATCACGCTGACGTCGAAGGCGAATTGGCCAGACTGGCCGGGGACGAGGCGCACGCGCCGTTCGACCTGGAACAGGGGCCGTTGATTCGTGGCCGGCTGGTGCGGCTGGCTGACGACGAACATGTGCTGCTGGTGACGATGCATCACATCGTGTCGGACGGCTGGTCGATGGGCGTGCTGATGCGCGAGCTGGGCACGCTATACCACGCCCGTCTGCAGGAAGAAGCCGACCCGTTGCCGCCGCTGTCGATCCAGTACGTGGACTATGCCGTCTGGCAGCGTCGCTGGCTGGACGGTGATGTGCTGAGTGAACAGAAAGCGTATTGGCAGGAGGCGCTGGAGAACGTGCCACCCTTGCTGATGTTGCCGACAGACCGTGCGCGCCCGGCACAACAGGATTATTGCGGTGCCACCCTCGACGTCGAATTTGACCAGGCACTGACG
Source organism: Pseudomonas sp. JL3 (assembly GCF_031570575.1). Classification (NCBI taxonomy): domain Bacteria; kingdom Pseudomonadati; phylum Pseudomonadota; class Gammaproteobacteria; order Pseudomonadales; family Pseudomonadaceae; genus Pseudomonas; species Pseudomonas sp. JL3. The sequence goes on along the minus strand of NZ_JAKWJK010000039.1, from coordinate 1,311 downwards.
GCGGGCCTCAAGGCGCTGAGTCAGCGTCACGGCACCACCTTGTACATGACGGTGCTGGCCGGTTGGGCTGCGGTGCTTGGCCGCCTCTCGGGACAGGAGACCATTGTCATTGGTTCGCCGGTGGCCAACCGCACGCGCGTTGAAGTCGAGGGGTTGATCGGTTTCTTCGTCAACACCCTGGCCCTGCCGATCGATGTGTCGGATGAGCCAAGCATCGAAACGCTGCTGCAGCGGGTGAAGACGCAGACACTGAGTGCGCAGGCCCATCAGGATCTGCCGTTCGAGCAGGTCGTGGAAGCGGTCAAGCCGGTGCGCAGCCTGGCTCACAGCCCGCTGTTCCAGGCCATGTTGTCCTGGCACAACACTGATGGGCGAAGCCTCGTCCTGGACGGCCTGACGCTTGAAACCATGGGCTCGCCCGGTCGTACGGCGAAGTTCGATGTGTCGCTGAACCTGGGGGAGGCGAACGGCGTGATTTCGGGTGGCCTGGAATATGCCACGGCGTTGTTCGACCACACGACGATGCAACGCTACCTCGGTTACCTGGAGCGGATGCTGCGGGCGATGGTCGCGAATGCACAGGCGGGCGTGAGCGAGATTGTCTTGCTCAATGACGCCGAACGACAACGTCTGGACAGCTTCAACGCGACTGAAACGAAGTATCCGCGAGAGCGGACGATCCATTCGCTGTTCGAGACAAGGGTTGAACGCACGCCGGATGCATTGGCCATCGTCCAGGCAGAACAATGCTTGAGCTACCGTGAGCTGAACAGCAGAGCCAATCGCCTGGCCCGCCATCTGATGGGGCTCGGCGTACAACCGGGCGACCGGGTGGCGATTGTGCTGCCGCGTTCGATCGACCTGGTCGTGAGCCAACTGGCGATTCTCAAGTGCGCAGCGGTGTATGTGCCGCTGGACATCAATGCACCCTTGGAACGCCAGCACTTTATGGTGCAAGACAGCCAGGCGGCGGTGGTACTGACCCACAGCACTGAGGTTGTGGCGCAGGGCGCGCGGCGTGTGGACCTGGACATTGTCGGATTGGACGCTGAAGCAGCCGATGACCTAGGCCTGATGCAGAGCGCCGAGTCGGTTGCCTACGTCATGTACACCTCGGGTTCCACCGGCACGCCGAAAGGCGTGTTGGTCCCGCACCGGGCCGTGAGCCGGTTGGTGATCAACAACGGTTACGCGGAGTTCAACGCGCAGGATCGGGTGGCCTTCGCCTCCAACCCGGCGTTCGACGCCAGCACCCTCGACGTTTGGGCAGCGTTGCTCAACGGCGGGTGCGTGGTGGTGGTCGAGCAGGAC
>NZ_JAKWJK010000038.1:0-11607 GCF_031570575.1 Pseudomonas sp. JL3 | reverse complement strand
CGTGGTAAATGGTGCTGGGTTTGCGCTTGGTGTCTTTGGGGATGGGCGGATTGAGGTAGTAATCGAGGGCGCGGTCGGCGGCTTCGTTGAGTTTTTTCGAATCGAGGGATTCGTAGGGGGATGTTGGATCGGTTTCCGGTGGGTTGGGTGTTGGTTTGAACATATGAAGCTCCTAGAGTTATGGAGCCGCCACATATCGCTGCTAAACGAAAAAGAGGTGGCGGCTGTACGCGGGTTAGCAGACCAGGACTCTAGAACCCGGCGCACCGAAGTGCCCCACGCAAAGCCGCCATAACATGAACGGTTAACGTTATACGTCTAGAGATGACCCGGGCTGCTAAACCCGATCGCTGATTGGTCAGCGACCCGGAAACGATATAGGCCGGCCTCANAGACCAGGACTCTAGAACCCGGCGCACCGAAGTGCCCCACGCAAAGCCGCCATAACATGAACGGTTAACGTTATACGTCTAGAGATGACCCGGGCTGCTAAACCCGATCGCTGATTGGTCAGCGACCCGGAAACGATATAGGCCGGCCTCAAGGCGCACTAGCCGGCGGATTCTGGCGTAGTCGTAGGCAGCGGCGCAAGGATGTGTAGCCTGGGAGAGTATCTGGAAGTGTCGTTTAAACAGTGCTTGTTTAACGATCTGACGCAGAGCCTTTTGATTTGATCGTTCCCACGCTCTGCGTGGGAATGCCTCAACGGACGCTCCGCGTTCGGCTTTAGAGGGTGGGACGCGGAGCGTCCCGGGCTGCATTCCCACGCAGAGCGTGGGAACGATCGGTGACAGGGATTAAACCACCGAAAAATGAATCCGGAACGCCGCCCCGCCCATGGGGGAATCCCCCAGCGTCAGCTTGGCGCTGTAGCTCTCGATAATGTCCTTGACCACCGCCAACCCGATCCCCTGCCCCGGATGCTGGCGATCGAGCCGCTCGCCCCGCTGCAGAATCCGCGCACGCTGATCCGGTGGCACGCCGGGGCCGTCGTCTTCGACACAGAGCTCAATGCCACTGAGGGTTTCGCGCACGCTGATACGCACTTCGCCGAGGCACAGGCGATAGGCGTTTTCCAGCAGGTTGCCCATCATTTCCAGCAAGGCGCCTTGCTCGATTGGCACGTAACATTGATCCGGCAGATCGAAAGCGACCCGCACACGTTTGTCGCGGTAGACCTTGTCCAGCGTGTCGCAGAGGCTTTGCAACACCGGGCGCAGACGCACCTGGTGGCGCACCAGGCCGCTTTTGCGCAGGCTGGCGCGTTGCAACTGATAGCCGATCTGCTGGCTCATGCGTTCGATCTGGGTTTGCAACACCCAAGCTTGCTCGCGCTCTTGCGGCTTTTGCGCCATGTCTTCGCTGACCCCTTGCAACACCGTCAGTGGGGTTTTCAGGCTGTGAGCCAAGTCGTCGAGGGAGTCGCGATAACGGCTGCGCTGTTCACGCTCGCTGTGCAGCAAACGGTTGAGTGAGCTGGTCAGGCGCAGTAATTCACGCGGGTGTTGTTCGCTGAGGCTTTCCCGGGTACCGCTTTCGATCTGGTCCAGCTCCTGGCTCAGCCGGCGCAATGCCTGCAAGCCCCAGGTCAGGCCGATCCACAGCAAGGCGAGCAACACCAGCAAGGCTGCACCGAAGCCCAGATAGAGGTTTTCCCGCAGGCCTTCGAGGGTGATTTCGTATTCGCGCACCGGTTGCAGAGCGACGATGCTGAACGCCGCGCTTTTGCCGCCGAGCAGTTTGACTTCGACGTCATAGACGAAGAACTCCTGACCATCGGCCTCGCGGATGCGCGCGAACTCGTTGCCGCGTCCGTCGTAACGCGGCTTGTAGTTGATCTTTTCTTCGCGGGTGGCTTTCGAGCGCCACACCAGATGTCCTTCGCGGTCGTAGATGTAGCCGAGCAATCGACTGTCGGTGAGGTTGAAGCGCTCATCGGGCAGCTGCGTCGGCATCTGCAAGCGGTTGTTATCCACCCGGGCAGCGGAGATCAGCGTGGTGACGTCCGACGCCAGGCGCTGCTCGATGGAATCCTGCAACGCCAGGCTGAACGCGCCCTGCATCGCCGGCAGCAACGCCAGCATGAACAACACCGCCAGGAGCGTGGCGGCGAGCATCAATCGGACACGAAGGGAACGAATCAAGTGCAGCGCTCATTAAACAGGTAGCCGAGGCCACGCACGGTATCGATCGGTTTGAAGCCGGCCGGGCCTTCGAGTTTGCGGCGCAAGCGGCCGACCAGCACTTCGATCACATTCGGATCGCGCTCGTCGTCATCCGGGTAGAGCTGCTCCATCAAGCGGTCCTTGGCCACCACTTGCTGGTGATGGCGCATCAGGTACTCGAGGATCCGGTACTCGTACGCGGTCAACGCCAGCGGTTGTTCATCGAGGGACGCCTGTTTGCGGTTGAGGTCCAGCAGCAAGGGACCGGCGACGATGGTCGACTGGGTGAAACCGCTGGAGCGGCGCAGCAAGGCATTCAGGCGCGCGTCGAGCTCTTCGAACTGGAATGGCTTGACCACGTAATCATCAGCACCGGCGGCGAGGCCTTCAACCTTGTCCTGCCAGTTGCCCCGCGCGGTGAGGATCAGAATCGGAAACGTCTTGCCCCGGGAGCGCAATTGACGAATCAGATCAAGCCCGCCCATGCCCGGCAGACCGAGGTCGATCACCGCCAGGTCATGGTTGAACTGCCCGGCCTGGTACAACGCCTCCTCGGCGTTGGCCACAGACTCGACCACGTGGCCGCTATCCGTCAGGCGGGTTTGCAGGTGATGGCGCAACAGCGCTTCATCTTCGACGACCAGCAATTTCATAACGCTCTCCTGGGCAAATCAACCTCTCCAAAGGCACAGTTTCGCAACTCGATGGTTGACAGGGCGATGCCAGTCATCAGTTAAGCCGCGAAGCCCGCTCCCACAGGTTCCGCGGCTTAACCGACTGGCAGCGAAACGCTTTTTAGAAAGCGTAGTTGGCGGACAGGTACGTCTGGGCGCTGCTGGTCAAGTCCAGCGAACCCTGTTTGCTGCCGCCGCGCTCGCTCATCTCGGTGCTGGCATTGCTGCGCAGGTAACGGTAGCCCAGCTCGACCGAGGTGTTTTGCGACACTTGCTGCAATACACCGACCTGGCCACCGATGGCGTAACCGATGTCGCTGTCGCGGCTGAAGCCTGGCGAATCCTGGGTCAGTTTGGTCAAACCGGCGGTGGCACCGCCGAACAGTTTGGTGCTGCCACCCACCGGGTAGAACAGATCGTAGCTGCCCAGCAGGTTTTCCTGACGCAGTTTAATGCCATTGTGCGAGCCCGACACATTGTCGTAAGTGGCGTAGTAGCGGCCCTGGCTGTCTTGCTGGCCCAGACGCACGCCCCAGGTGTTGTCCTTGCCGATCACACCGTCGGCGTTCGGGTGGTTGAGGTTGTCGTTCAGGGCGTTGGATTTTTTAACTTTGTCGCTGGTTTGGCCAAAGGTCAGGCCGGCGAAATTGGTGGTATCGGCGTGGGCCGCCACACTGGCGCCCATCACGGTGAAAGCCAGAAGCAGTTTTTTAAAAGTAGTCATTGGGGAGTTTCCTCATGCGCTATGTGCTTTTTGGGTACGGGGCAAGGTTACTGCCCCCTCCCTGTACTGCCCCTGAACGCACTCTGAACCTGAGCTGAATCAAATCGACTACGCTGTTCTGACTACTCTTAATAAGGAGGTTTGATCATGCGTGTGTTCCTCGCCCTCGTATTACTGGCTCTGAGCGGGGTCAGCCAGGCCGCGATCCAGACCCAGGAAATTCCCTACCAGAGTGCCGACGGCACCAAGCTGATCGGCTATTACGCCTACGACGACGCCATCAAAGGCCCGCGCCCAGGCGTGGTGGTGGTGCATGAGTGGTGGGGCCTCAATGACTACGCCAAGCGTCGCGCCCGTGATCTGGCCGGTCTGGGCTACAGCGCGCTGGCGATCGACATGTTTGGCGACGGCAAGACCACCGAACACGCCAAGGACGCCATGGCCTTCATGCAAGCTGCATTGAAGGACAGCGCAGCGGCCAGTGCACGGTTTCAGGCCGGGCTCGACTTGCTGAAGAAACAGCCGCAAACCGATCCGAACAAACTGGCGGCCATCGGTTATTGCTTCGGCGGCAAGGTGGTGCTGGATGCGGCGCGTCAAGGCGTGCCGCTGGCAGGCGTGGTGAGTTTCCACGGTGCGCTGGTGACCAATACGCCCGCGACGCCTGGCAGCGTGAAGGCGAAAGTTCTGGTGGAGCATGGTGCGCTGGACAGCATGGTCACGGCGGAAAACGTGACGGCATTCAAAGCGGAAATGGATAAGGCCAAAGCCGACTACAAGTTCGTCACCCTCGAAGGCGCCAAGCATGGGTTCAGCAATCCCGAGGCAGATCGTCTGAGCCATGGCGACCATGGCGGGCCGGACATTGGTTACAGCAAGACCGCAGATGAGAAGTCTTGGGCGGACATGCAGGCGTTTTTGAAGAAGATATTTAGCTGACACAATGATCGTTCCCACGGTCCCCGTGGGAATGCAGCCCGGGACGCTCCGCGTCCCTTCGACGGTGTGACGCAGAGCGTCACTGGATGCGTTCCCACGCAGAGCGTGGGAACGATCACCTTGGGACTACCCAGCCTCAAGGCAACCCGGCAAAATGCCGGTCATGAATCCCGTCCTCGCCCTACCCGCCTGCTGCACCCCACTCGACGCCCATTGGCCGCTGCCGTTTGTGCTGCCCGATACGGTCTTGTTGGGGACCCACTTCGATACCAGGCAACTGGCTAGCGATGATTTCCAGCGCAGCGCCATCGAGCCGCCCGCGAGCATCCAGCGCTCGGTGGCCAAGCGCCAGGCCGAGTTTCTCGCCGGGCGAGTCTGCGCTCGGGCGGCGTTGCAACAACTGGAAGGGCTGAGTTTCATCCCGGCCATCGGCGAAGACCGCGCCCCGGTGTGGCCGGCGCATATCACCGGTTCGATCACCCACAGCACCGGCCGGGCTGCGGCGATTGTCGCCAATAAGGCCCATTGGCGTGGCTTGGGAATGGACCTGGAAAACCTGCTCGACGCGGAGCGCGCCGAACGCCTGGCCGGGGAAATTCTCACCGGACCTGAAATGCAGCGCATGGCTGCCGGGGCTGGCGATCAATTGGCAATGCTGGTGACGCTGACGTTTTCGGTGAAGGAAAGCCTGTTCAAGGCGCTCTACCCGATCGTGCAGAAGCGCTTCTATTTCGAACACGCCGAAGTGCTGGAGTGGAGCGAGGGTGGCGAAGTGCGACTGAGATTGCTGACTGACCTGTCCAGTGAATGGCGTAACGGCACTGAGCTGGATGCGCAATTTACAGTGATGGATGGGCAGTTGTTGAGTCTGGTCAGTATCAAGGCTTGAAGCCCCCTGTAGCAGCAGGCTTCGCCAGCTGCTACAGGTCATGAGCCCAATCTCAACGCCGCTCCTGATTCCTCGGCCAGCTCAAACTGAAACAGGCCCCGCCCAGGCTTTTGCTCTTGCCGATCAACGCCCGCCCGTCATGCCAATGGATGATCCGCCGCACGATCGATAACCCTAACCCATGCCCGCCCGAGGCCCGGGTGCGGCTGTCATCGAGGCGCAGGAACGGGGTGAAGATTTTTTCCCACGCCGTTTCCGGCACACCCGGCCCGTCATCCTCGACATCCACCCGACAGCGCTGCTGCCCGACCTGATAGCTGACGGTCACCCTGGAATGCGCGTGGCGCATGGCGTTGCTCACCAGGTTCTGCAACGCCCGGTGCAAGTAACGCGGTTCGGCCTCGACCCAGGCGTCATCGCAATCGGCGGCCGACAGGCATAAGCCGCGCTGCACCGTGACTTCAGCGCGCAGTGGCGCCAGTTCTTCGATCACCTGATTGACCAGCGCATCCAGATCGATTCGCTGAAAGTTCAGGGCCGGCGAACCTTGCTCCAGCCGCGCATAAGTGAGCATCTCGTCGACCAGCCGATCGAGGTCCTCGATGTCGTGATCCATTCCTTCGCGGTATTTCTCCAACGCCTCAGGCGTGGTGGCCGAACCGATCATCTCCAGGCCAAAACGCAGGCGCGCCACCGGCGTGCGCAACTCGTGAGACACGGCACGCACCAGTTCTCGCTGAATCGCCAACAATTGCTGCAAGTGCTCGGCCATGCCGTTGAACGCCGAGGCCAGGCGCCCCACCGAGTCTGCGCCGCGTGCCGGTACGCGGGTTTCCAGGCTGCCCTTGGCGATGCGCGTGGCGGCGGCTTCCAGCCCGCGCAAACGGCGCTCCAGCTGACGCACCAACAGATAGACAATCAAACCGATCAGGCTCAGGCCAAGGGCCGCGATCAGCACCAGCCACTCGGGCGGGTAAGGATTCATCTGATACAGCGGGCCGATTTCCAGTACCCACGGCGTACCGACCATGCCGGCAAACACCCGGATCGAGTCGCCGCCCTTGCCCAGCGCCATTACCGTGTCGCCTTCGGACACGCGACGGCTCTGGTCTTCGTCCATGTCGGCCTGATCGATCGTGACCAATTGCAGATCGAAGCCGAAACCCTTCTCTTCCTTTAACTGCGCCAGACGCTTGGGCTGCTCGGCCACCGGGTAGCGCACCAGTTCATCGGCCAACAGGTAAATGGTCGCTCGCGCCAGTTGCTCGCTGATCTGCTGGACTTCCCCCGTGAGCACCAGTTGTTCCTTGTCGCTGACCAAGCGGTAAACCTTCGCCGCATGCGGGCCGGTCTGCTCCACCAGGGCCTGACCGCGCAGCACGCGGGTGCGCTGGGTCAGGTCGAGGTCGGTCTGGGGGAATGTCTTCAGCGCCAACGGAATGCCGAGCAAGCGCTCCCATACCAGCAAGGCCCGGTGGCGCTCGGTTTCGTTCATCGGTTGCAGGTTATCGGCCATCAGCGAGAACGTGCCGTGGGCCAGGCGCTCGCGGTACTGCTCGCTGCGCACCTGATTAAGCAGGTGCAAGGCCAGCACGCCGAGCACGGCCACCAGAATCAGCGCCGCGCACATGCCGCCATAAATGCGCAGGAAGATCGAGTTCACAGCGACAAGTCTGCGCAGGCTTCGGGAACGAACAGATAGCCTTTGCTGCGGATGGTTTTGATCAGCCGCGGATGCTCCGGGTCATCGCCGATCTTCGGGCGGATGCGCGAAATGCGCACGTCGATGGAACGGTCCTGGCCGTCATAACCGATACCCCGTAGCGCGGTGAAAATTTCTTCGCGAGACAAAATACGCCCGGCGTTGGCCACCAGCAGCCAGAGCAAATCGAACTCGGCGCTGGTCAACTCGATGCCTTTGTCATGCAGCCAGGCCTCGCGCAACGCGTTGTCCACCACCAACGGGCCGAACTGCAGACGCCGTTGTTTTTCCGGAGCGGTTTCAGGGGTCTCACTGCGCCGCAACAAGGCCTGGATGCGCGCCAGCAGCAGACGTGGGCGAACCGGTTTGCAGACGTAGTCATCAGCGCCGAGGTCGAGGCCGAGGATTTGATCGGTGTCATCGGTGCGCGCGGTGAGCATCAGGATCGGGCCGTCATACTTGTCGCGAACCTTGCGGCAAATGCTCAAACCATCTTCGCCCGGGAGCATCAGGTCGAGGATCACCAGGTCCGGTTTCTCCTTGATGATGCGTGCCGCGGCGAGAGCGCCGTTGCCCTCGATCGACACGCGCAGGCCATTGGCTTCGAGGTAGTCGCGAGTCAGTTCGGCCAGACGCTGGTCGTCCTCGACAATCAATACCTGCCAGACTTCTTGCTCCACGGTGACCTCTGCTTGCCAACATCACTTTAAAGGGAAGGATCCGCCCGTCTTTTTGTAATGATTGGGGAGGATAAGAATGCATCTGCATTGGCCGATTGTATAAACGGCGCACGTCTGGAACACAAGCAGGTAAATGCGTTCGGACACAACGGTTTTTTGTGATAGGGTTCGCGCCCTTAAAAATCCGAATGACTGTTTTCAGTCGCTGAAAATCAGTGAAAAACAGTCCGCTCCAGCTAGGTCGCGGCCTACACGCTTGTTCCACCTTTCACACACAATTTACGCACAGGTTTATCCACAGGTAGTACGTTGCAACACCCTCAAAAACGCATTATCTTGTACCTCGGCGCCAAAAAAACCCTACATGTAGGGTTTTATGCCAAAAACCAAACACAAACCGAACACCGATTTCAAGCGCTTTTATTGCCTCTTTCCGGTTGAACCAAACGTATTTTCGAAAGACCAAACCGCGCGTGCGGATGGCTACTGTTTTTAAGCCCGAAACGGCGATAACGGTACGGGTGTTGCAGTCATTTACTGCCACCCAAAACGGAATTCGGTTTCAGGCCCAAGGCGTGACACCAAAGACTTCGGCATGGAAGCGGCGCCCAATAGCCCCCTTCCTGATCTGTCCCGAAGTTGGTATGCCCGGCCCCCGCCGGTTGTAGTGCTTCAGGACAGAACGGTGGGCACCGTGATGGTGCCCAAACAAACATAGAGAATGTGGAGACAACCCCCCATGCAAACCGACACAACTCGCGAGAACCCGCAGGGCACCTTGCCGCAGGCCGCTGATTCGAATTCGGATCTGTCCGCCACCGCGCCTGGCCAGCTGCGCGTGATCAAGCGTAACGGGACTGTCGTTCCTTACACCGATGACAAAATCACCGTCGCCATCACCAAAGCGTTTCTCGCAGTTGAAGGCGGCACCGCTGCCGCTTCGTCGCGCATCCACGACACCGTTGCCCGCCTGACTGAACAAGTCACCGCGACCTTCAAGCGTCGCATGCCATCGGGTGGCACCATCCACATCGAAGAAATCCAGGACCAGGTCGAACTGGCCCTGATGCGTGCCGGCGAGCAGAAAGTTGCCCGCGACTACGTGATCTACCGTGACTCCCGTGCCAAGGAACGCGCTGTACGCACCCCTGCCGAGGAAGCGGTACTGGCTCACCCGTCGATCCGCATTACCCGCGCCGATGGCAGCCTCGCACCTCTGGACATGGGTCGCCTGAACACCATCGTCACTGAAGCATGCGAAGGCCTGGAAGAAGTCGACGGTGACCTGATCCAGCGCGAAACCCTGAAGAACCTGTACGACGGCGTGGCCCTGACCGACGTCAACACCGCCCTGGTGATGACCGCCCGTACCCTGGTCGAGCGTGAGCCGAACTACTCGTTCGTGACCGCCCGCCTGCTGATGGACACCCTGCGTGCCGAAGGCCTGAACTTCCTGGGCGTCGCCGAGAGCGCGACCCACCACGAAATGGTCGACCTGTACGCCAAGGCGCTGCCTGCATACATCGCCAAAGGTATCGAATTCGAATTGCTGAACCCGGTTCTGGCGACTTTCGACCTGGAAAAACTCGGCAAGGCAATCAACCACGAGCGCGATCAGCAGTTCACGTACCTGGGCCTGCAAACCCTGTACGACCGTTACTTCATCCACAAGGACGGTATCCGCTTCGAACTGCCGCAGATTTTCTTCATGCGCGTGGCCATGGGCCTGGCAATCGAAGAGAAGAACAAAGAAGACCGTGCGATCGAGTTCTACAACCTGTTGTCGTCCTTCGACTACATGTCCTCGACCCCGACCTTGTTCAACGCCGGCACCCTGCGTCCACAGCTGTCGAGCTGCTATCTGACCACCGTGCCGGATGACCTGTCGGGCATCTACCACGCGATCCACGACAACGCCATGTTGTCGAAATTCGCAGGCGGCCTGGGCAACGACTGGACACCTGTTCGTGCCTTGGGTTCGTACATCAAGGGCACCAACGGCAAATCCCAGGGCGTTGTTCCGTTCCTGAAAGTGGTGAACGACACTGCCGTCGCCGTCAACCAGGGTGGCAAGCGCAAAGGCGCTGTCTGTGCCTACCTGGAAACCTGGCACATGGACATCGAAGAGTTCATCGAACTGCGCAAGAACACCGGTGATGATCGTCGTCGTACCCACGACATGAACACCGCCAACTGGATCCCTGACCTGTTCATGAAGCGCGTCTTCGATGACGGCAAGTGGACCCTGTTCTCGCCGTCCGAAGTACCGGACCTGCACGACCTGACCGGCAAGGCCTTCGAAGAGCGTTACGAGTACTACGAAGCTCTGACCGAGTACCCGGGCAAGGTCAAGCTGTTCAAGACCATCCAGGCTAAAGACCTGTGGCGCAAAATGTTGTCCATGCTGTTTGAAACCGGCCACCCATGGCTGACCTTCAAAGACCCGTGCAACCTGCGCAGCCCGCAGCAGCACGTGGGCGTGGTCCACAGCTCGAACCTGTGCACCGAGATCACCTTGAACACCAACAAGGACGAGATCGCCGTTTGCAACCTGGGCTCGATCAACCTGCCGAACCACATCGTCGACGGCAAGCTGGACACCGCCAAGCTGCAACGCACCGTGAACACCGCCGTGCGCATGCTCGATAACGTGATCGACATCAACTACTACTCGGTGCCGCAAGCGAAGAACTCCAACTTCAAGCACCGTCCGGTCGGTCTGGGCATCATGGGCTTCCAGGACGCTTTGTACCTGCAGCACATTCCTTACGGTTCCGATGCGGCCGTCGAGTTCGCCGACAAGTCGATGGAAGCGGTCAGCTACTACGCGATCCAGGCTTCCTGCGACCTGGCCGACGAGCGCGGCGCCTACGAGACGTTCCAGGGTTCGCTGTGGTCCAAAGGCATCCTGCCACTGGATTCGCAACAGATCCTGATCGAGCAGCGTGGCCAGCAGTACATCGACGTTGACCTGAACGAATCCCTGGACTGGGCACCGGTTCGCGCCCGTGTACAGAAAGGCATTCGTAACTCCAACATCATGGCCATCGCACCGACCGCGACCATCGCCAACATCACTGGCGTCTCGCAGTCGATCGAACCGACCTACCAGAACCTCTACGTGAAATCGAACCTGTCGGGCGAATTCACCGTGATCAACCCGTACCTGGTTCGCGACCTGAAGGCTCGCGGCCTGTGGGACTCGGTCATGATCAACGACCTGAAGTACTACGACGGTTCGGTGCAGCAGATCGAGCGCATCCCGCAAGAACTCAAAGAGCTCTACGCGACCGCCTTCGAAGTGGACACCAAGTGGATCGTTGACGCGGCAAGTCGTCGTCAGAAATGGATCGACCAGGCTCAATCGCTGAACCTGTACATCGCCGGCGCATCGGGCAAGAAGCTGGACGTGACCTACCGCATGGCCTGGTACCGTGGTCTGAAAACCACTTACTACCTCCGTGCCCTGGCCGCGACCAGCACCGAGAAGTCGACCATCAACACCGGTAAGCTGAACGCTGTTTCCAGCGGCGGCAACCACGGTGACGATTCGGTTCTGGCAGCTCCAGCAGGCCCGGCACCAGTGCCAAAGGCTTGCGCGATTGACGAGCCGGATTGCGAAGCTTGCCAATAAGCTAAGCGGGTGAGCGCTGAAAGGCGCTTACCTCGATAACCCCCGATCAGTCCTCTGGATTGGTCGGGGGTTTTCTTTTGCCTCAAGGAAAGTGGGGACTGTGCCCGCGAAGAGTCCATCACTGACAACGCAAAATTCGTCACCCGAGACAAATCCCGACCATAAAAATCTATGGTCACCCCCATTTTTGCAATACTGAT
>NZ_JAKWJK010000037.1:0-14715 GCF_031570575.1 Pseudomonas sp. JL3 | reverse complement strand
TGCGGGTCGATGCCGGTGATGGATTGAGCGGTCAGGGAGAACCCGCTGCCCACGTTCGCCACGGCAATTTCGATGGGGTAGTTGGTACGGGTTTCGGAGGCAATAAAGTGCATGCCTTCGTGGTCGCCCATGTCCTCGACGTTTTCCCCGGACGCGTTCACCAGATCGCCGTGACGACAGTTGAGGATGACCGTGAACAGTGGCAGGGAGGCATCCACCGCACTGCAACGTTGAGCCAGGGCCAGGGAAGCCTGTTCGTGGGTCAGCAGTTCACTGAGCTGCTGGTAAGCGTCCCGGACAATGTCGCTGACGGTGTTTTGCTGCAAGCGAATGCGCATCGGCAAGGTATTGATGAACATCCCCAGCGCATGGTCGGCGCCGGCAGTGCCTTGGGAGCGGCCCGAGAGCACCGTGCCGAAAATCCCGTCGTCGCGCCCGCTGGTGGCCGCGACGACCAAGCCCCAGGCCGCATGGAACAGCACTGACGTTGGTACGCCCTGATCCCGTGCCGTGCGATACACCCGCGCACTGAGGTCGTCGCTCAAGTGTTCCACCGCGCGTTTGATCCCGGCGCCGTTGCCCCGTACATCCAGCACGCCGTAAGGCGCGGTGGTGGAGTCAACATCGGCCAGCAAGCGACGGAAGTAGGCTTCATGTTCGGCCTGGGACACCGTGGCGGCCTGAGCGATGAAATTGCGATAGGGCTGGGACGGCGGCAGGCTGTCGGCCTGGCCGGCCAGAACCGCCTGAATCTCCAGCATGATCAGGCGCAAGGTGACGTTATCGCTGACCAGGTGATGGTCGAGCAACGCCAGCAGCCACTGTTCCCGAGTCGCGTCGTAGGTGACATACGCCGCGATCAGCGGTGCCCGTTGCAGATCGAGTCGCAGATGATGGGTGTCCGTACGGTCACGGAGCATTTGCAAGGCGTCTTCACCGGGGACACTGTCCAGAGTAATGACCGGAAGTTGCGCTTGACGATGGACCACCTGCACCGGCTGCGGCAGACCGTGCCAGCGCAGGGCGGTGCGCAGGATGTCATGGCGGTCGATCACCACTTGCACCGCGGCGAGGAAGTCATCGAGTAATGGGCGACCACTGAACGTCACCACGGTGCGCATCAGGTAAGCGTCGCCTTCGGACTGCAACAAGTGGTGAAACAGGATGCCTTCCTGCAGCGACGACAGCGGGTAGATGTCCTGCACATTGCTGGCCCCGCCGGGGACATCGGCGACGATCTGCTCGATTTCCTGTTGGCTCAGGGTTACCAGCGGCAACATCTGCGGTTCGATCGCCGAGCAATCGGCGGGGATCATGTTCGCCGGGACGACTCGCCGGGTGTTGCTGCCGCCGGCGAGGACCGCGGCCATGGCTTTGAGCGTCGGGGCGGAGAAGACCGTGCGTACATCCAGTTGCAGGTCGGCCTGACGCAGACGCTCGATCAAGCTGATGACCAGGAATGAGTGGCCGCCGAGTTCGAAAAAGTGATCTTGACGACCCACTCGTTCAAGCCCAAGCAACTCTCTCCAGGCGCTGGCCAGCGTCATTTCAATGTCCCCCAGCGGTGCTTCGTAGTGCTGGCTCGCGGCGGCGGACACGTCCGGTGCCGGCAAGGCGCTGCGGTCCAGCTTGCCGTTGTTGGTCAGCGGCCAGGCCGGCAGAGTCACAAAGGCGCTCGGCAGCATGTGCTCGGCCAGTACGCTCGCCAGTTGGCTACGCAAGGCCGAGGACTCAGGGACGATCCCTTCATGGGCGATCAGGTACGCCACCAGCCGTTTGTCGCCGGGCAGGTCTTCGCGCACGGTCACCAGGGCTTCGCGGACTTCGGCGCAGGCCAGCAGTTGGGCTTCGATTTCTCCCAGCTCGATGCGGAAACCACGAATCTTGATCTGCGAATCGTTGCGGCCCACGTAAACAATGCCGCCGTCGGCGCGGTAGCGGGCGATGTCCCCCGTGCGATACAGCCGCGCCCCCGGTTCCACGGCGAACGGATCGCTGATGAACCGCTCGGCATTGAGTTCGTCGCGGTTCAGGTAATGCCGGGCCACACCGGCACCGCCAATGTAGATCTCACCGTTGACGCCCACCGGCACCGGTTGCTGGTAGTCATCGAGAATGCGCAGGCACAAGTCCGGCAGCGCCGGGCCGATCAGGCTGGGAGCACCCGCGTCGATGTCACCCTGGCTGACCGGATAGTAGGTGGCGTGCACGGTGATTTCGGTGATCCCGTACATGTTGA
The DNA here is from genome assembly GCF_031570575.1 of Pseudomonas sp. JL3. Taxonomy (NCBI): domain Bacteria; kingdom Pseudomonadati; phylum Pseudomonadota; class Gammaproteobacteria; order Pseudomonadales; family Pseudomonadaceae; genus Pseudomonas; species Pseudomonas sp. JL3. The sequence goes on along the minus strand of NZ_JAKWJK010000037.1, from coordinate 12,476 downwards.
CCAAGCGGGTGCGGGCCAGCGCTGTGCGCGCAGTCCATGGCCGCAAGCTGCGCATGTCCAGCGCCTCGCCACCGAAGATCACTTCGCGCAGACCATGCTCCTGGTCGCTGCGCTCGCGGGCTGCGATAAGCTGGCGGAAGGCGCTCGGCGTCTGGTTCAGCACCGTGACATGTTGTTGGCAAACCAGCGCGTAAAAGTCATCGGGGGAACGGGCCACGTCGCTCGGGACAATCACCAGCTTGCCGCCATAGCTCAGGGCACCCCAGATTTCCCAGACCGAGAAGTCAAACGCGAAAGAGTGGAACAGCGTCCACACGTCGTTGCGGCCGAAGTCGAACAACTCGGCGGTGGCGTCGAACAGCCGCGCGATATTGCCGTGCTCCACCAGCACACCTTTTGGCAGCCCGGTAGAACCCGATGTGTAAATGACGTAGGCCAGATGCTGCGGCGTCAGACCGAGTACATCAGGCTCAAAATTGTGGTCCAGGGACAGGTCTGTCAGGTCGTCTGTTGCAGCGTAATCGTCGAGGCTCTGCACCGGCACCGCATGCGGCGGCAGGGCGTCGAGGCAGGCGGGTTGGGCCAGCAAGGCCACCGGTGCGCTGTCCGCCAGCAAATAGCCGAGGCGTTCGGCGGGATAGGCCGGGTCCAGCGGCACATACGCCGCACCGGCCTTGAGCACGGCCAGTACCGCGCAGACTATTTCCACCCCGCGTTGGGCCAGAATCGCCACTCGGTCATCGGGACGCACGCCTTGGCCGATCAGCGCTCGGGCGATGCGGTTGGCGCGGCGATTGAGTGTCTGATAATTCAGTTCGAGTTCACCGAAGACCAGCGCGATGCTCTGGGGCTGGGCGGCGGCGAGTTGTTCGAAGCGCTGATGAATCAGCAGCCCAGGGGCGAATACGGCCTTGGGCGGCAGCGTCGCCGGTGAGTCCTGACGCTGTGCCTGGCTGAGTAATGGCAAGCCGAGCACCGGTTGTTCGACATCTTCGACCATCGCCTCAAGCAAGGTCTGGAAGTGCTGGGCGAAACGCTCCACGGTCGAGCGATCAAACAGGTCGCTGGCGTATTCGATCACCCCGGCCAGCGTGCCGCCATCATTGCCCAGTGTCAGCATCAGGTCGAACTGCGAGGTTTCATGGGCCTGAGCCACAGGGGTCAGAGTCAGGCCGGGCAGGCTCAGTTCACCGCCGCAAGGGGTATTGTCCAGTGACAGGGCAACCTGGCACAGCGGGTTGTGGCTCAGAGAGCGCGGCGGCTGCAAGGCTTCGATGACTTGCTCGAAAGGAATGTCCTGATGCTCGTGGGCCGCCAGGGTGGTCTGCTTGATCTGCTCCAGCAGCTGCGCCACGCTCGGCTCTTGCCCAAGGTCTACCCGTAGGGCCAGGGTGTTGACGAAGAAGCCGATCAGGTTTTCGGTTTCGGTGCGGCCACGGTTAGCCGTTGGCACACCGATCACGACGTCCCGTTCGTTGCCCAGGCGTGCCATGAGTACCGACCAGGCACTGAGCAACGCCATGAACAGCGTGACGTTGTGCTGCTGGCAGAAGTGTTCCAGACGTTCGCGCAGTGCCGGGGTGATTTCCACCGGGACGTCACCGCCCCGATAGCTTTGCACCGCCGGGCGCGGGCGATCGGTGGGCAGGGACAACAGCGACGGCGCGCCGCCAAGGTGCTCACGCCAGAAGTCGGCCTGATGGCTCAGGCGCTGGCCATCGAGGGCCCGGCGCTGCCAGGCGGCGTAGTCGGCATATTGAACTGTCAGTGCTGGCAAAGGGTCGGCCTGGTGTTGGCAGAATGCCCGGTAAAGCGCGGCGAATTCCCTGACCAATACACCCACCGACCAACCGTCGGAGATGATGTGGTGTTGGGTGATGAGCAGAATGTGTTCGTCATCGGCCAGGCGCAGCAGGCGACCACGAATCAGCGGCCCCTGGCGCAAGTCGAACGCTGCCGTGGCCTCGCTGTTGCCGATGCGGGACGCGGTGATGCTCGCTTGCTCATAGGGCAGAGACCGCAAATCCTGCTCGGCCAGCGCAAAGCCGCAGTTCGCCGGAGCGATGATCTGCACCGGCTGTTCGCCATGGCGTTCGAAGGTGGTGCGCAGGCTTTCGTGCCGCGCCACCAGGCGGTCCAGTGCGGCCTTGAGTGCGACATGATTGAGATCGCCGCGCAGCAGCAAGGACGCGGGCATGTGGTAAGCGGTGCCGGCGCTGGAATCGAGCTGGTCGAGGAACCACAGGCGCTGCTGGGAAAAGGACAGTGCCAGCGGTGCGTTGCGGTCGGCGATGCCGATGGTCTCGGTGCTGACCGTTTGCAGGCCCCCCACGACCCGGGCCAGCTCTTCCACGGTCGGATGGCTGAACAGCTCACGCAGCATCAGTTCGCCGCCCAGCTGTTGCCGCACCCGGGAAACCAGTTGCGCGGCCAGCAGCGAATGCCCGCCCAATTCAAAGAAACTGTCATGGCGACCCACGCGCTCCAGGCCCAGCAGCTCCTGGAAAATCTGCGCCAGGGCCTGTTCGGTGGCACCTTCGGGAGCGGTATAGCCGCGCTCGGACATAGCGTCCAGGTCCGGTGCCGGCAACGCGTCCTGATCCAGTTTGCCGTTGGCGGTGAGCGGGTACGCGTTCAGGCTGACGAAGGCACTCGGGATCATGTAGTCGGGCAGGGTGGCTCCCAATTGCTTGCGCAAAGCGGCCACTTCCAGCACAACCCCCGGTTGAGCGATCAGGTAGGCGATCAGCCGCTTGCTCTGGCTCACGTCATCACGGGCCAGTACCCGCGCTTCGCGCACGCCGTCGCAGGCCAGCAGTTTTGCTTCGATCTCCCCCAGCTCGATACGGAAACCACGAATCTTCACCTGGGCGTCCATCCGGCCCAGGTGAACGATTTCACCGTTGTTCAGTAACTTGCCCAGGTCCCCCGAACGGTACAGCCGCTCGCCGGGGCGGAACGGGTCGGCAATAAAGCGTTCGGCGCTCAGTTGCGCACGGTTCAGGTAACCGCGACCGACCCCCAGCCCGCCAACGCAGATTTCACCGGCCACGCCCACGGGCAACAGACGCTGTCGGGCGTCGAGGACGTAGGCCACGGTAGTCGGAATCGGCCGCCCGACATTGGAGATGCCCGCGGCGATATCCGCCGCACCGATGGTTTTGTAGGTGACGTGCACACAGGTTTCGGTGATGCCGTACATGTTCACCAGCGCCACATGGGAGAAGGCGCGATGGAAGGCGTCGAGCTTGCCCGGCTCCAGGCTCTCCCCGCCGAAAATCACATAGCGCAGCCGTTCGAGACGCACATCCGGTCGCGTCAGGGCCGCCGCGCTCAGTTGATGGAATGCCGACGGGGTCTGGTTCAGGACCGTCACCTGTTCGCTTTCGAGGAAACCGAGCAGTTCCCCCGGGTCGCGGCGCAGGGCCTCGGGCACCAGGGTCAGGCGAGCGCCGAAGAGCAGGGCACCGAAGATTTCCCAGACCGAAAAGTCGAAGGCATTGGAGTGGAACAGCGACCAGACATCATCGGCATTGAACTGGAAGTCCGAGCGATTGTTATGCAGCAGCCGCACGACATTGCGGTGTTCCAGCAGCGCACCCTTGGGTTCACCGGTGGAACCTGAGGTGTAGATCACGTAGCAGAGGTGATCCGGGGCGTTGACGTTGGGCAGGTTGGCGGCAGCGTTACCAATGTCCGGGGCCGTGCTTGTCGGTTCGGCATCAAACACTTCGACGCCGAGTGCTTGCAACGCCGGGCTCATGTCCCGATGGGCAATGGCTGTGCGCGCGCCGCTGTCCTGGAGCACATAGGCGATGCGTTCTGTCGGCGAGCTCGGGTCGATCGGCACATAAGCGGCGCCGGCCTTGAGCACTGCCAGGGTGGCGACGATCATCTGCAAGGAGCGATCCAGTGCGATGGCCACCAACGCTTGCGGCTGCACGCCCGAGGCACGCAATCGATGGGCCAGGCGATTGGCCTGCTCATTGAGCTGGCGATAGCTCAGGCGTTCCTGGCCCAGATTGACGGCAATGCGTTCCGGGGTCTGGCGTGCCTGTTCCTCGAAGATCTGATGCAAGGTCAGGCTGTCGGGCCAGGCCGCTTCGCTGTCGTTGAAGTCGAGGATCTGTCGCTGACGCTCGGTGGTATCCAGCAGGGGCACGTCGTCGACACGCTGCTGCGGATTATCGACAACGGCTTCGAGCACGCGCACGTAATGGCCCATCAACTGCTGGATAAATTCGCGGTCGAAGAACTCCGCGTTGTACGCCAGATGCCCGGCCCAGTGCTGCTCACCGGCAGTGATCAGCAGGTGCAGGTCGTTCTTGCCATAACCCAGGTTGGTTTCCAGGGTATTGACCGCCAGACCCGCCACCAGCGTGTGGGTGTCGGTGCTGTGCTGGAAGTTGAAGAGCACGTCGAACAGCGCGGTGCGGCTCATGTCCTTGGCTGGGTTGAGGGCCAGGACCAACTGGTCGAACTGCATGTGGCGATGCCGCAGCGCCTGGGTCAGGTGGCTGGCGGTCTGCTCCCATAGCTGTTGCAGGGTGGTGTCGCTGTCGCAGGCTCCGCGCATGACCAACAGGTTGTCCAGCGGCCCCACGACATCGCGCAAGGCCGGTTCGCGACAGGCCGCCGTGGTGCCGACGATCAGCTCATCGTGCCCCGCGTAGCGGCGCAACAAGGCGGTAAAGGCGCTCAAGGCCAGGCTGTCGCTGCTCACGCCGACTTCCCGGGCCAGGGTTTCAAGGCGCCGTACCAGCGCCGGCTCGATCACGAATTCATGGGTGGCTTCGGCAAATACATGCACCGCTGCCCGCGGCCGATTCAACGGCAGTTCCAGGGCTTGCAGCTTGCCGCGCAATTGATAGGCCCACCAGGCGCGCAGGTTTTCCCGGACGGCGGCCGGCAGGTTGCGTTGCCAGGCGGCAAAGTCGTGATAGCGCAGGGACAGCGCTGGCAGCTCGGCGCTGCGTTCGGCGCAGGCGGCTTCATAGAGGGCCAGCAGGTCGCGCTTGAGCAACTGCATGGAAGTGCGGTCGGCCAGCAAGTGGTGCACGGCAATGGCCAGGACGGCGTTGTTTTCGTCCGCCCGTACCAGGGTGGCGCGCACCAGGCTGCCGCCGTTCATGGTCAATGGACGGCGCGTTTCGGCCAGGGCTTGGGCCGCCATGTCGTGCATGCTGCTCTGAATCAATTCAAGCGCAAGCGTCGCGGCGCCGTCGAAGCGTTGCCAGGCGCTGGCGCCATCGGAGAACACTCGGCAGCGCAGGATGTCGTGGCGGGCCAACAACCCGTCGAAGGCGGTTTGCAGGGCCGGCTGATTGATCTCGCCCGTCAGTTCCAGCAGCAGCGCAATGTTGTGATAGACCGGATTGGCCTCGTACAGGTAGCCGGTCTCGAAGGTATCGACGAACCACAGCCGTTCCTGGTGGTAAGACAGTGGCGCCCGTTCCGGCAGGTGCGCCAGTGCCGTGACCTCAGGCAGGGCCAGAAGCGGGTCCAGCTCCAGCGCAGCGATACGGGTTTGCGGGGCTTCAGTGAAACAGCGCAGCAGTCGCTCGAAGCGCGCCGCCAGGCGTTCGATGGTGGAGGCGTCGAACAGCGCGGTGGAATACGACAGGCTGCAGGCCAGGCTCGGGCCGCCTTCGTCGATGTGCAGGGACAGATCGTGCTGGGTGTTGTCCTTGCGCGAAGGCAGGAATTCCAGGTTCAGTCCTGGCAGTTGCAACTGGCCGCCGGCGCCCCCGGCATTGGTGTAAAGCATGGTCTGGAACACCGGGCTGTAGCTGGCGCTGCGCGGTGGCTTGAGGGCTTCGACCACCAGCTCGAACGGCGTGTCCTGGCGGGTGGAGGATTCCAGCATCAGGTCTTTGACTTGTTGCAGCACCTGATCGAGGGTCGGGTTGGCGTCCAGGCGGATGCGCAGGGCCAGGGTGTTGACGAAGAAACCGATCAGCGACTGCACATCCTGGCGGTCGCGGTTGGCGGCGACAGTGCCGATCACCAGATCCTGTTGGCCGCTGATCCGCGCCAGTAACACCGCCCAGGCAGCCATCAAGGTCATGAACGGCGTCGCGGCGCGAGACTGGGCGAACTGGCCGATGGCGCTGGACAGCGGCGCGGGCAGATCGAACCCCAGGGTCTCGCCGCGATAGCTTTGTACCGCCGGACGTGGCCGGTCGGTCGGCAGCGAGAGCATGGCCGGGGCGCCGGCCAGATGACTACGCCAGAACTCCACTTGCTGGCTCAGGCGCTCGCCATTCAAGTGCTGGCGTTGCCACGCGGCGTAGTCGGCGTATTGCAGGGCCAGCGGCGGCAGCGGATCGGCCTGTTGATTGCTGAATGCCTGATACAGCGCGGCGAATTCCTTGACCAGCACGCCGATGGACCAGCCGTCGGAGATGATGTGGTGCTGGGTAATCAGCAGGAGGTGCTCATCGTCTGTCAGGCGCAGCAGGCTGCCACGGATCAGCGGCCCCTGCAGCAGATCAAACGGCGTCGCCGCTTCGCGTTCGGTGAGGCGAATTGTTTGCTGTTCGGCTTGCTCCCGGGGCAAGTGCCTCAGGTCGTGTTCCATCAGGGTAAAGCCGCAGTGCGCCGGGGCGATGACTTGTACCGGGTGTTCACCTTGGCGTTCGAAGGTCGTGCGCAGGCTTTCATGCCGGGCCACCAGACGGTCAAGAGCCGCCTTGAGCGCTGCCTGATCGAGAGTGCCATGCAGCAGCAACGAGGCCGGCATGTGGTAGGCGGCGCTGGCCGTCGGGTCCAACTGATCGAGGAACCACAGCCGCTGCTGGGCGAACGACAGCGCCAGCGGACCGGCGCGGTCCACGGCAACCATGTCGTCAGGGGTGGTATCGATGACCCGTGTTGCGCCGCGTTGCTTGAGCAGGCGCAGGAGTGCGGCACGTTTCAACTGGTCGAGACTATCGTTATGTTCGTTCAATTTATTAAGCATCCTTGGAGACGATAGCGAGCAGTTCGCTTTCAGACAGCGAAGCCATTTCTTGTTGCAGGTCCAGCAGTTCATCCGACTCGTATTGCGCCAGCTGCAGGGTGTTGATCAGGTCGGCCAGGGCCAGCAGCGACGGGTGTTCGAACAGCCCCCGAAGCGGCACTTCGACGCCGAAGGTTTCTCGCGCCCGGAGCGTGACTTGCACCGCCAGCAGCGAATGGCCGCCGAGTTCGAAGAAATCGTCGTGACGGCCGATCCGCTCCAGGCCCAGCAGGTCGGTCCAGATCGCCGCCAGCAGCGCTTCGGTTTCGCCGTTGGGCGCTTCGTACTGGCGGTACGCAAAGTCCTCGGCGCGGGGGGCCGGCAGGGCGCGGCGGTCCAGCTTGCCGTTAGGGGTCAACGGCAGCCGCTCGACCACCACGAATGCCGCCGGGACCATGTAGTCCGGCAACTGAGAGGTCAGGTAAGGCCGCAGCGTGCTGCTGGCATTGCGACCGGCCAGGTGCGGCTCGACACTCAGATAAGCCACCAGGCGCATCGCCCCCGGTGCATCTTCGCGAGCGATGACCGCCGCCTCACGCACGCCCGGCAGGGTGAGCATCAGGCTTTCGATTTCGCCGGGTTCAACACGGAAGCCGCGGATCTTCACCTGCTGGTCGTTGCGACCGAGGAACTCGATTACCCCATCATCGCGCATGCGCACCAGATCGCCGGTGCGGTACATCCGCGCCTCATCGGTCAGGCCGAACGGGTCAGTGAGGAAGTGTTCGGCATTCAACGACGGACGATTCAGATAACCTCGGGCCACCCCGGCGCCACCCACATAGAGCTCGCCCGGCACGCCGAGCGGCACCGGCAGGCCCTGCTTGTCGAGCAGGTACAGGCGAGTGTTGGGGATCGGCCGACCAATCGGCACCGAGCCCTGTTCATCGGGCGTGCAGCGATGCACCGTGGCCCAGACGGTGGCTTCGGTGGGGCCGTATTCGTTGTACAGGGCAATGGCCGGTTCGAATCCGGCGCACTCTTGCACCAACAGGGTCGGGCAGGCTTCACCGGCGACGATCATCTCCCGCAGGCTGCTGCGACCGCCCGTGGCGCCAAGGCTGGCCAGTACCAGGCGCCCGAGGGAAGGCACGCACAACAGCGAAGTGATGGCCTGTTCGGTGATGAAGCGAGCGATGGCTTCGGGGTCGCGAGCGGTATCGGCATCCGGGATGCACAAGGTGCCTCCGCTGATCAGGGTGCCGAAGATCCCCGCCACGGAACTGTCGAAAGCCATCGACGACAGCAATAGGAAGCGTTGATCGGTAGTTGGCGCATACACCGTGCACCGGGCCAGGGTCGACGCTACCAGGTTACGGTGTTCGATCATCACGCCCTTGGGCTTGCCGGTAGAGCCGGAGGTGTAAATCACATAGGCCAGATGCGCCGGGGTCAGGGTGGCGGCGTCGAAATGTGGATCGTGCGCACTCAGCTCCGTCGGCAGCGCCTGTTCGATGGCCAGGTAGCGGGTGTTGCCTTGCAGCGGGCCCACGGCTGCTCGCCCAACGGGATCGGCCAACAGCAAGCGTGGCTGGGCATCTTCGACAATCGACGCCAGGCGCTCGGCCGGGTAAGTCGGGTCCAGCGGCACGTAGGCGGCGCCGGCCTTGAGAATGGCCAATAGACCGCTGATCATTGCCGCGCCGCGTTCGACGCAAATCGCAATCAGATCTCCCGGTTGGGTGCCCGCGGCGATCAGGTGATGGGCAAGGCGGTTGGCCTGGGCGTTGAGTTCGGCATAACCGAGCTGACGCTGGCCATCGACCAGAGCACTGGCATCGGGGGTGCGCCGCACTTGCTCTTCGAACAGCTGTTGAATGCAAAGGTGCGTCGGGTAATCCACCTGGGTTTGATTGAGGGTTTCCAGCAGCAGGGTGCGCTCTTGGGGTGGCAGCACATCCAGTTGCGTGACCGGGAGGCTCGGCGTGTACATCAACGCCTGGGTCAGTTGCTCCAGGGCGCGCTGCATCAAGGCACAGATGCGTTGCGGGTTCACCGCTCGCACGCTTTGCACTGCCAGCCCCAAGGCATCGCCGTAATCGTTGACCGACAGGGTCAGCGGGTAGTTGGTGCGCTCGGCGCTGCTCAGAATGCGCATGCCCGGCCATTGCAACTGGCTGTCATCGCTCTGGTGTCGGTAGTTGAGCAAGGTGGTGAACAGCGGCAAAGCGGCGGCCACGCCACTGCAGCGTTGGGCCAGGGCCAGGGAAGCCTGTTCGTGGGCCAGCAGTTCGCTGAGGTCGCGGTGGGTCGTCAGCACCAAGTCATTGGCGCCTCCTTCGGCCAGTTGCACCCGCACCGGCAGGGTGTTGATGAACACCCCGAGGGCGCGTTCGGCCCCCGCTGAACCTTGCAGACGACCGGCGACCACGGTGCCGAACACCACGTCATCGCGACCGGTGCAACGGGCCAGTACCTGCGCCCAGGCGACATGGAACAGCACCGCCGGGGTGATCCCCCGTTCCCGGGCCTGGGCCCGGATGCGCAGGTTGAGCTCGACGCTCAGCTGCACACTGGCTTCTTCGATGTGATTGCCGTCACCTTGCACCTCTAGCAAGTCGAAGGGCGCGGTGGGCGCATCGACGTCGGCCAGACGGCGGCGGAAATAGGCTTCGTGGAACCGGGCCGGGGTGGCCTGGGTCTGGGCGATGAAGTCGCGATAGGGGTGCGGTGTCGGCAGGTTGTCGCCTTGGCCGTGGAGAATCCCGTGGATTTCTTCCAGAACGATTTCCAGGGTCACGTGGTCGCTGGCCATATGGTGATTGAGCAGCGCGAGCATCCAGCGCTCGGAATGCGGATCGCGGGTGATGCAGGCACGCATCAGCGGTGCCTGACGCAGGTCCAGGCGCAACTGCCGTGGATCGCTCAGGGCTTCAAGCTGGCCGAGCGGGTCTTTGTGGCTGTCAAGGGTGACACTGTGCACCGGCAACCGCGCCTGGCGCTGTACCACTTGTACCGCCTGGGGCAAACCGTCCCAATGCACGGCGGTGCGCAATATGTCATGGCGATCAATCACCTGTTGCAAGGCCGCGATAAAGTCATCGAGGCACTGGCGATCATCGAATTCGAGCATCGAGCGCACCAGATAGGCGTCGCCTTCATGCCCCAGCAGGTGATGAAACAGGATGCCTTGCTGCAATGGCGCCAGCGGGTAGATGTCCTGGATGTTCGCCGCGCCGCCGGGCACGGCGGCGACGATGCGTTCGAGCTGGGCTGGAGTCAGCTCCACCAGTGGCAACATGTCCGGGGTCAGTGCGTGGCAAGCGGCCGGGATGCGATTGGCCGGGGCCTGGAAGGCCAAGTCTTCGGCATGTGTCAGGGCCAGGGCCAGCTCCCGTAGGCTCGGGGCACTGAAGACACTGCGGACATCGGCGTTCAGGCCTTGTTCGCGCAGGCGTTCGATCAGGCTGACCGCCATCAGCGAGTGGCCGCCGAGCTCGAAGAAACCGTCATGGCGTCCGACGCGTTCGAGCCCCAGCAGTTGCTGCCAGATGCCGGCAATGGTCACTTCCACCGTGCCTTGCGGTGCCTCATAGGCCCGGCTGGCGTAGGCGTCTTGATCCGGTTCGGGCAGGGCACGGCGGTCGAGTTTGCCGTTAGGGGTCAGCGGCAGCGCGTCCAGCACCACGAAAGCGCTGGGCACCATGTGGTCCGGCAGGTGGTTCAAGAGCGCTGCGCGCAAGTGTTCAGCCGCTGCCGGTTCGCCACACAGGTAGGCCACCAGGCGTTTGCTCCCGCGCTGGTGATCGCGGGCAACGACTGCGGCTTTGTGCACACCCGGGAGTGCGGCGAGGACGGCTTCGATTTCCCCCAGTTCGACGCGCAAGCCACGGATTTTTACCTGATCGTCGTTACGCCCCAGATATTCCAGGGTGCCGTCGGGCAACCAGCGACCGATGTCGCCGGTCTTGTACAGGCGAGCGTTGGCCGCGCCGGAGAACGGATCGGCGATAAAGCGTTCAGCACTCAGCGCTTCGCGATTGAGATAGCCGCGCGCCACACCCACGCCACCGATATGGATCTCGCCGTGCACACCCAACGGCAACAGTTGCCCGTGGCTGTCCAGTACATGCAGTTGCATATTGCGGATCGGCCTGCCGATCGGGATCGGTTGGTCCCGGTAGGTCGCAAGGTCGGTATCCGCCGTGTGCCAGGCGACCACGTCACTGCACTCGGTCGGCCCGTAACTGTTGATCACCGCTGGCCGTGGCTGGGCGAGTTTTTCCAGCATGGCGATCTGAATCGGTTCGCCACCCAGGACCGCCCGTTTCAGGCAGGCCAAGGCCTGATGTCGATCGGCATCGACCAGCGCGTGGAAGGCACTTGGCGACATATTGAGGTGGGTAATGCCGGCCTCGGCGATCTGCGCGACGATGGCGGCGGGGTTGAAAGGTTCTTCGGCCAGGTGCAGGGTGGCACCGACCATCAGCGGCGCCAGGATGTTTTTCTGGGTCAGGTCAAAGTTATAGGACGAGGCCAGCAACACGGCATCCGTGGCATTGAACGCCAGGTCGTCGAGGTACCAGTCCAGCAAGTTGCGCAGGCCCTGATGCTCCACCATCACGCCTTTGGGCAACCCGGTGGACCCCGAGGTGTAGATCACGTAGGCCAGATGGCCGAAGTTCAGCTCCGGTACCTGAGGGTTGTGCGCAGGCAATTGCAGCAGCGACGGGCAACCCGGTTCGAGGGTCACCAGACCCTCGGGCACCGGCAGTGCCTCCAGACCTTGCTGGCGAACCAGTGCCCGTGGCGTGCTGTCGGCCAGCATGTGAGCCAGGCGTTCCGCCGGGTATTGCGGGTCGAGCGGTACATAGGCCGCGCCGGCCTTCATGATGCCCAGCAAGCCGATCACCATCTCCGGGCTGCGGCGCGCGCACAGGCCGACGGTATCGTCGGGTTGCACGCCCAGCGCTATCAGGCGGTGAGCAATGCGATTGGCCTGGGCGTTGAGCTGCGCATAGCTGAGCGCTTGCCCGGCGCAGACCAGTGCCACGGCATCCGGGGTGCGGATCACTTGTGCTTCGAAGACGGCGTGGGGGAAACGGCTCGGGCTTTCGTCCAGGGCGACGCTGGCCGGGTTGAACGCCTCCAGCAGTTGCTGGCGTTGCTGATTATCCAGCAACGGCAGGGTCGCCAGCGGTTGCTCCACGTCATCGAGCAGGGCGTCCAGCAGGTGCAGGAAGTGCCGGCCCCAACGCACGATGGTGCTTTCGTCGAACAGGTCGGTGGCGTACTCGAACTGANGGCGTTGCTGATTATCCAGTAACGGCAGGGTCGCCAGCGGTTGCTCCACGTCATCGAGCAGGGCGTCCAGCAGGTGCAGGAAGTGCCGGCCCCAACGCACGATGGTGCTTTCGTCGAACAGGTCGGTGGCGTACTCGAACTGACCGCTGATGGTGTCACCGTCGTCGTTGAGCGACAGGCTCAAGTCGAATTGCGTGGTGCCGGTGACCTGGGGCAGCGGGGTCAGGTTCAG
>NZ_JAKWJK010000036.1:0-16615 GCF_031570575.1 Pseudomonas sp. JL3 | reverse complement strand
TGCGGGTTGAAGTCGAACCAGGGCTGCGTCGCCGAAAACAGCCGCGCGACATTGCGGTGTTCGACCATCACGCCTTTCGGCAGGCCGGTCGAACCCGAGGTGTAAATCACATACGCCAAGTGGTGCGAAGCCAGTGCGCGAACATCGGGATTGTGCTGTGGCTGTGCCGCGATACCCGCCGCCTCGGGCTGGTCGAGCAGTAACACCGGAACCTGCAGCGCCGGTAGCTGAACCTGCAACTGCGATTGAGTGAGCAAAGCGACCGGAGCACTGTCGTCGAGCATGAAGGCCAGACGCTCCCGGGGATAGGCCGGGTCCAGCGGCACATAGCCTGCGCCGGACTTCAAGATCCCCAGCAGGCCGACANAGCGCCGGTAGCTGAACCTGCAACTGCGATTGAGTGAGCAAAGCGACCGGAGCACTGTCGTCGAGCATGAAGGCCAGACGCTCCCGGGGATAGGCCGGGTCCAGCGGCACATAGCCTGCGCCGGACTTCAAGATCCCCAGCAGGCCGACAATCATGTCCAGACCGCGCTCGACACAGATCGCCACCCGATCATCCGGGCAAATCCCAAGGGCCAGCAGGCGGTGCGCCACCTGATTGGCACGGGCGTTGAGTGCGCCGTAGGTCAGTGTCCGGTCCTCATACACCACGGCCACCGCGTCAGGTTGCGCCGCTGCCCGGGCTTCGAACAGACCATGGATCGTGCAGTCATGCTCATACTGCGCGTCGGTCGCGTTCCACGCCTGGAACCTGAGTGCTTCGGCCGGCGTCGGCAGAATAAAACCCTGGATCGGTAACCCGTCATCGTTCAACCCCTGCTCCAGCACATGCTGGAAGCGGTCGGCCATCACCTCGATTTCACCTGTCTGGAAGTACGCTTCGTTGTAGATGCAGTGCAGCCAGGCGCTGTCGTCGTGCGGGTTGCTCCTGACATGAATGGCCAACGGCGTCTGCTCATGATTGTTCGAGCATTTCACCGGATGGGCCGGTGCCTCTCCAAACATGAACCGATGGTCGTCCGGCTCATAGGAGAACGATACGTCGAACAGCTGCGCGCGGTCGTCGCGCAGCAGCCCCAGCGAACGGTTCATATCGCTCAGGGGAAACCGCTGGTTGCGATAGTCCTGCTTGAGCGTACGCGCCACCCCACGCACCAGCTCGCCGAACGACAGATCAGCACTGAACTGCAGCCGCACGGCACTCACTTGGGTGAACAGCCCCAGGGTCTTTTTGAAGGTCGCGTTGGAGCGGTTCAGGATCGGCAGACCGATCACCAGCTCTTCGCGCTGGTTGGTACGGACAAAATAGACATACAGCGCCGCAAGCAGCACAGCGAAGCGCGACGATTGATGTGCCTGCGCCAAAGCGTCGACCCGTTCGTTCAACCCATGTTCATAGCGCCACGCGGCATGGCGGCTGGGAGCCATACGATTCGGGTAGCGATCGCGGTAACGCGCCACGAACAATGGCTCTGGCACATCCTGATATTTTTCCAGCCAATATTGCTGGTCACGGGCGAACCGAGGGGAGTCGCGATAGCGCGCATCGTCGTCGATGAACGCCACGTAAGACGGCGCCGACAGGTCAGGCAACCGGTCACTTTCCAGCGCACTGTAAAGCTCGCCGAGGGAGTCGAACATCACGCTGATGCCCCACCCGTCCAGGATGATGTGGTGAACGTGAGCGACGAAATAGAACGACGCTTCATCGAGTTTGAGCAGATAGAAGCGAAACAGCAGGCCCCCGTCCAGTGGAAGCACAATCTCCATTCGTTGCTGCATCCAGGCTTGCGCCGACGCCTGCGGGTCAGGCCGATCAGAAAAATCATGCAGTTCAACCGGGTGCGCCAGCACGTCTGCCAGCGTCTGCCTGGGCACCCCCTCTGCGCCGGCGTCAGAATGCAGTACCGTGCGCAGGGCATCGTGCTTTTTAATCAACAGGTCGACCGCCCGCTGGAAACGCTCGGGATCGAGAGTCCCCTTGATTTCGAGATAGCCACCGATGGTGTACAAGGGTGAATCGCCCCGGGTCATCTGGTCCAGCCAGATGTCCCTCTGGGCTGCCGTCAGGGGGTAGGTTTCTGAAAGTCGCAGAGGTTGATTCATGATCCGCTCTCCGACACATCCGCCATCAAGCCCAGCGGTTTTTCACGCCCCGGATGGGTCAACGCAAAGCCTGTTGCGACAACGTCGCCCACAGCACGAGCAAAGAAAAATTTCATACGTTCCTTCTCAGAGATTTGTCAGTGCTGCCCGGAACCAAAGCAACAGGCACGCCTGGGGTTGATGCAGGATCAATGAACGAGCGGATCGTCCTGGCGAGACATCGCACCCTGCAGAGGACTCGCCCCAGCGGGTTGACGGCGTGATGTCAGGCATCTTTCACAGGTTTGCAGACGTGTTGTCGCGACGACATCGCAAGCCAGACGATGCCGTCGAAGCGGTCGTTCAGGCTCGCTTGTCGCGGATTGCGCAGTTGATATCGGACACGATGTGCCCATCCGCCAACTTGATAATGCGATCGGCCAATTGGAAGTACTGGTCGTCATGGGTAATGATCAGCACCGTCTTGCCGCGACGTTTGAGGTCGGGCAGCAACTCTTCGTAGAAGAACTTCTTGAACGGCGGATCCTGGTCGGCAGCCCATTCGTCCAGCACATAGACCGGTCGGTCTTCCATGTACGCGCACACCAGCGCCAGGCGTTTCTGCTGGCCGTAAGACAGCGCCTTCATGGTTGAATAACCAAGCCCTTCGATCTTGATTTTGTCGGCCAGGCCCAGTGTCTCAAGGTACTTCTGAGCCAGTGCAGGGCTGCCGTCGTCTTCGTCGGGGCCGATGAGGCGGTTGAACAGATGAAAGTCAGAGAACACCGCGGAAAACAGATCGCGATAATCGCTTCGGCTTTCTTCGGTAATCGTTGTGCCGTCGAGCAGCACCTCACCGCTCTGCGGGATATAGAGCCCGCAGATCACCTTGGCCAGGGTGCTTTTGCCGCACCCGTTGCCACCCACGATGTAGATCAACTCACCCGCTTGCACGCTCAGGTCGATAGGCCCCAGGGAGAAGCCGGTCGCTGCGTGCAGGTCCTGATAATGCATCCGCACGCCTTTCAACTCGATGCTGTCCCAGGACTTCTTGTGGTCCAGCAGCGGCACGCTGGGCTCTTCGACACCGACGGGTTCCGGGTGTGGGTCGTTGATCGCGAAACCGAACTCCGCCAGGCGCGTACAGGCGATACGACCTTGCGCCAGCACCGGCATCGCCCCCACCAACAATGAAAGCGGCCCCATGATGTACAAAACGGCCAGCACGCTGGCGGTCATGACTTTCGGATCGAGCGCACTGACCAGTGGCGCGGCAAACAGCAGGCAACCGATCAACAGCGACAGGGTGAACTGCCCGACGTTGTCCGCCGCGGTGTACCACAGGCGCTCAATAAAGTTGTAGCGCGCCACTCGCGTAGAGGACGCCTCAATGGCGGAGCGACCGAACCAGCGACGCCGGATGCCATTGAGCTTCAGTTCCTTCAAGCCGAACACCAGCGCATGGGTGTATTCGTTGAACGAGGTAAATTCGTCCCGTACCCGGCTGGTATACCTGACGCCACTGACAAAGAAGAACAGGTAAAGTCCCACCCCCAAAATCATCAGCGAAAGGGTCAAGGCAAGGACCACCCACGACAGGTAAGCCAGGTAGGCAATACCGAACAGAAACACCGCCGCCTCGACCAGTACCGTG
Source organism: Pseudomonas sp. JL3 (assembly GCF_031570575.1). NCBI lineage: Bacteria > Pseudomonadati > Pseudomonadota > Gammaproteobacteria > Pseudomonadales > Pseudomonadaceae > Pseudomonas > Pseudomonas sp. JL3. The sequence continues at coordinate 12,873 of NZ_JAKWJK010000036.1, read as the reverse complement.
GGCATGACCACGAGTGTCGTATTCAGCTGCGGAATATCGTTGGTCAGCATGGTCAGCACATTGGGCGGACCGCGCCGGTCAACTTCTTCCAGCGGCGTGGCGAGAATTTTTCGGCACAGCGCGATGCGCAACCGCGTCATGATCCGCATGCTGGCATAGGCCGGAAACAGCGCTGCGCCATTGCGGAAAATTAGCGCCACGGCGCTCAGCCCGATAAACCAGTACAAGGCATCCATGCGAGAGCCTTCATTGTGAATAGCCTGGTTGATCACATTCACCACCGCGATCGACGCTACCCCGCTGATGATGCCGGTAATCAACGTGAAGATCGTCAGCCAGGGGTGATTGCGCCACAGCAGGCGCATGACGGAGCCCGGCTTGGACTTCTTCGCTTTCTTGTCTTTCATTGATTGCTATCCTCAAATGGACTCGCGACAGGGCACTGCCGGTTGTGGTCTCGCCGGCCGATGGCCTTTTTGCAATCGCTGTGTGTGGCGCAGGCTTCGTTGCCCCAGGATCGTGCAGGCATCAAGTGTACGTATCGCGACTGGAACCGCTGTCCCGGATTGCCGGTACAAAACAGCAATCTTTGTTAAACAGCGTGGTCATGCTGGCTGCCAGACGTCGCCCCTGGCGGTCATCTCACCCATGGCCACGACGATAAGGCGCGGTTCTTCGTAAGGGTCACGTGCATGCGCGGTCAGCATGTTGTCGAGCATGACCACATCACCCTTGCGCCAGGCGAACCTGACCGCACAGGCCTCGTAGGCTTGGCCAAGCAACGCCATGATGTCGTCTTCTATCAGCGTCCCGTCGCCGTAGCTGACGGTGCGCGGCAGGCGATCGGCGCCGAACATATCGAGCAGGTCTTCGCGCATTTCCTCCCCGAGGCAAAACGGATGATGCAGCTGCAGCTGGTTGAAGAACGCCCGTTCCCCGGTGAGTGGATGACGGATCACCGCCGGGCAGCGGGTGCGCACTTGCAGGGTTTCGCCGTCGAGCCATTCAAAGTCGGTGCCCTGTTCACGGCAGCGCTGTTCGACAGCGGCCCGGTCGGTGGTCCCGAAGAACGACTCCCAACTCGGCTCGACGCCCGAGGTGAAGGTGCGGCTGTACATCAGCCCCTTGTGTTCGAAACGCGCGACGACTTCTGCGGGCAAGCACTGCAACACTTGCCGGATGTCGGCCAGCGGCGTCGCGCCACCGACCCGTGATGGCTGCTCGCAAAAAAACCATTGCTTGCGCGGCCAGCTTTCCAGGTGCGAGCTCTCGTTGTGATACAGGATCATCTCGCGCTCGGGATAAGGCGTGGAGCGATAGACATTACGCCCGCCCTCTTTCTTCGGCAGGTCGCCATAACTGCCATGCAGCCCGGGCGACAAGGCTTCGGCAAACGCCTCGAAGGCTGGCACCGAACCGAGGTCAAAGCCGCGAAACAGCACGGCCCCGTGGCGACACAGCAATGCCTCGATCGCCTCGCGACGTGTGGCGGCCCACAGCACCGGATCCAGCCCATGGCTGATCGGCTCGATGACTACCGGCAAACTCAAACCGGCGGCCAGCAACGACAACCTCACCGATTCGTCGCGTCCCTGATCGGGCCAGGCCAGCGAATCCGGCATCCCGTCATCGGGCATGACGGGCGTAGCGTTAGTTTGAAGACTCATGAATAACTCCTGAACCACAGATCCTCACGTCCACGTCGTACGGGGCAAAACCAATACGCCCCACCATCGGCCAAGGATAAAAGCACCGATCCACGGTGCTGTCTGGCACCGCAATCCGGGACAGACGTCACCGACCCCGACAGCCAATCCGCCCCGAAGACGGTTTGTCCCCATTTCCCGCGACAGACGCAGGCACGAAGTCGGTGCTGAAATGCGGCAACTGCGGATTGCCCCGGCTCTTCGAACGAATCCCGTGGGCCGCAGCGATGTCTCGAGTGCAACAGGTTTCGCAAACGCGAAAATGTGCTGCACCTGGCAATTAACAGGAGCGTTAGTCATGCCGATCAAGAACACTGGCGGAACGGTTATCACCGCGCCAGCCCCCCTCACCTCCGGTGCTTTCCTGCATGAAATATTCAGCGCCCGGGCGCGTGAATTCCCTGAGCGCACGGCGGTGTCCGACGCCACTCGCGCATTGAGTTATGCAGAACTCGATGCGGTTTCGTCGAAGCTGGCGGCCAGGTTGCGTCACGAAGGCGTCAAGGACGGTACGCTGGTCGGGATGTGCCTGACACGCGGCGTCGAACTGGTCATCAGCCTGTTGGGCATCCTCAAGGCCGGCGGCGCGTATGTCCCGGTCGATCCGCAATACCCTGGCAAACGGGTCGAACACATCGTGCGCGACAGTGGCGTCAGTCTGGTGATCGGCGATCGCGCGAACCTGCCGCAAACCCCGTCCCTGCGTGTCCTGCCCCTCGCTGATTTGTTGTCCGCCCCGGCGCTGGAATTGACCACCGATGGCGACCGCCGCTCCCCCGACGATGCGCCGGCCTACGTCATCTACACCTCCGGCTCCACCGGTGAGCCCAAGGGCGTACTGGTGGCGCACGGTAACGTCAGTCGTCTGCTGGAAAGCACGCAACGAGCGTTCGCCTTCACCGAAAACGACATCTGGTCAATGTTCCATTCCATCGGTTTTGATTTCTCGGTCTGGGAAATCTGGGGCGCCCTGGCTCATGGTGGTCACGTTGCCGTGGTGCCTTACGATGTGTCTCGCTCGCCCGGTGCCATGCGCCAATGGCTGGTCGATCAGCGCGTGACCGTGTTGAGCCAGACACCATCGGCCTTCCGTGGTCTCGATGATGCCGACCGCCAGGCCAGCGCCCCTCTGACCCTGCGTTATGTGGTTTTCGGTGGCGAGGCGTTGCCGGCCACGGTGCTGCGCCCATGGGTCGAACGTCATGGCGACCAGAAGCCGGCGTTGATCAACATGTACGGCATCACCGAAGCCACCGTTCACACCACTTACAAACGCGTGCTGGGCCAGGACCTGGAAAGCGCCGCGATGGTTTCAATCGGCGCCCCGCTGGATGGCTGGCGTCTGCATTTGCTCGATGCCGATCAGCTGCCGGTAGCTCAGGGCACCGCCGGCGAGCTGTACATCGAAGGCGCCGGCGTTGCCCAGGGATACCTGCAGCGCTCAGCCCTGAACGCCGAACGCTTCGTGCAGTTACCGGGCACCTCGATCCGCACCTACCGCACCGGCGACCTGCTGGTGCTGGGTGATGACGGCGAGTATCGCTACGCAGGCCGTTGCGATGAGCAATTGAAGATTCGCGGTTTCCGGATCGAACCGGGCGAAGTCGAAGCCTGCCTGCAAACCAGCCCGGCGGTGGCCGCCGCACACGTGAGCGCCCACGATTACGGCGATGGCGACTGGCGCCTGATCACCTATGTGGTCCCCACCCACGGCGTGGACGCCTGGACCGAACAGACCCGTAGCGAAGTCGCCACCTTGATGGCCGACAACCTGCCGGATTACATGCGCCCTTCGGCCTACATTGCATTGGCGCGGTTGCCGGTCACGGCCCACGGCAAGATCGACAAAAGCCTGCTGCCCTCGCCCGACTCGGTCCCCGCGACCGCCCACCCCGCCAGCGAACCGGGACTCACCGAGCATGAGCAGTTCGTGCTCAAGGTCTGGTCCGAAGATATCGGTTTGAAAAGCATTGGCCTGAACGATGACTTCTTCGATTTCGGCGGCACTTCCCTGGCCTTGATCCGCTCCCTGAGCACGTTCAAGACGCGCTACCAAATCAACCTGGACCCCGGCGTCCTGGCGGACGGCGCGACAGCCAAAGTGCTGGCCGGCTGCATTCAACGCTCCCTTGTTCAAGCCCATTGACCGAAAAGGAAAAGCCCATGAGTAAGCAGTTCGCTTTAACCAAAGAACAACGCGCGTCCTTCGAGAAGAACGGTTTTATCGGTCCTTTCGATGCCTACTCGCCAGAAGAAATGAAAGAGACCTGGAAACGCACCCGCCTGCGCCTGCTCGACCGCAGCGCCGCGGCCTACCAGGATCTGGACGCCATCTCCGGCGCGACCAACATCGCCAACTATGATCGCCACCTGGACGACGACTTCCTCGCCAGCCACATCTGCCGTCCGGAAATCTGCGACCGTGTGGAAAGCATTCTGGGCCCGGACGTGCTGTGCTGGCGCACCGAGTTCTTCCCCAAATACCCGGGTGATGAAGGCACTGACTGGCACCAGGCCGACACGTTTGCCAATGCCTCGGGCAAGCCGCAGATCATCTGGCCGGAAAACGAAGAGTTCGGCGGCACCATTACCGTCTGGACCGCGTTCACCGACGCCAACATTGCCAACGGTTGCCTGCAATTCATTCCCGGCACCCAGAACAGCATGAACTACGACGAAACCAAGCGCATGAGCTATGCCCCCGACACCAACAACTCGGTGGTCAAGGATGGCGTCAGACGCGGGTTCTTCGGCTACGACTATCGCCAGCTGCAGATCGACGAGAACTGGAAACCCGATGAAGAGGCCGCCGTACCCATGCAGATGAAGGCTGGCCAGTTCATCATTTTCTGGTCGACCCTGATGCACGCCTCCTACCCCCACAGCGGCGAGTCCCAGGACATGCGTATGGGCTTCGCCTCGCGCTATGTGCCGTCGTTCGTGAAGATCTACCCGGACTCCGATCACATCGAGGAATACGGCGGACGTATCAGCCTTGAGAAGTACGGCGCGGTTCAGGTAATCGGCGATACGACCCCGGAATACAACCGCCTCGTCACCCACACCACTCGCGGCAAAAAATTCGAAGCGGTCTGATCCCTTCAATGCCATACGACAGTTGGCATGCGCAACGTGCCCGACAGGAGTCCCCAATCCATGACTTTTTCCACCGACGCAGCCACGCGCCTGTGTGAGACCGTGAGGATGCTTAGGCACCTTGCCATCCATCTGCCCGATCCTATCTGCCTGAGCTTTCTCGCTCAGGGAAATAACCCGCTACCCGAGCAGGCTTCCCCCAGCGTGAGGGCCACAGAAAGGGCGGTCAATGCCGCCCTTGCACGGATTGGCGTCCGCACCGTGCAGTACCTGCACAATGCCGAGGCGCAACTGTCGTCCTTTGAGATATTTATCAGCAAGAAAATCTGCGAGGCGCTCGATTATACCTATGACCGCTTCGACGATGTCGAAAGCGTCAAGGCGTTCGGGCGGCTGATCAGACATTTCGACTTCAGCGGTGCAGTGCCAGAGGTCGAGGCATTGCACCTGATTACCCGTGATCATGTGGCGTTGTCGGTCCATGCCAGCGGGAACCGGCAGCGTCCGGCCATCGTCCTGGCACTGCCCTGCGGCATGCCCTTCGACCTGTGCCGCGACTGGTTCAATGCCCTGAGCGAGCGGTTCTTCGTCGTCACCTGGGAAACCCGCGGGCTGTTCGGTTCCTGCACGACCTTCGACCAGATAGCGGTGGATACCGACGCCCAGGTCGGTGACCTGATCAACGTGATGAATCATTACCAGATAACGACCGCGCACGTGATGGGTATCTGCGGCGGTGCAGTGATCGCCCTCAGCGCGGCCGCCGCCCACAGTACTCGGGTGAAGTCCCTGAGCCTGTGGCACGGTGACTACAACCTGGGCGACGACACCCTGCGCACCCAGCACCAGCAGAATTTCGAATGGCTGATGGAGGCCGCAGCCCTGGACCGCAATGAGGCCAGCGATTTACAGGCGTTGTTCCTGGATCAGGCGACACTGGCGACCATTCCGGAATCGATTGCCCATGCCGCGCTCTACCCTTACGTCAATCCGGAACTGTTCTACCGCTATGCGCGACTCAACGACGCACTGAACAAGACCGAGCTGCAGTCGCGGCTGGCGCAGATTTCGGTACCGACCCTGGTGGTCGCCGGCGACGCCGATGAAACCACCCACATCGGAGGTTCTCGGCACATCGCTCAGTCCATCAGTGACGCGACACTGCACGTGGAACGCAACGGTAGCCACCTGGCGTTCTTCGAGTCTACCCAACGCTCGAAACAGACCGCCTTTCGCTTCCTCGAGTTGACCGAACCGGCTGTTGTCTGACCCCCCGCCAACCTTCCCTCCAGACCCCGGGCGATCACCCGGGGTTGAGGGTTTCCTTTAAAAATCGCAGCATGAATTGAACGTCTCTGTCTTACGTCAGGCGACCATGTGTTTTTCGCGATGGAACTCGAGGTACAGCACGGTGCGGTGAGCCCTGGAGGCGTTGACCGCGAAGTGGTCGAGCGAGCCGTCGAAGATCACCAGGTTGCCATTGGTACTTTGGTTGAAACTGCCGTTGACGTTGAGGTAGGCGTAGTTCTGGGTAGTGGGCGCATCGATGGTCAACTGCATATGCAGCAGGCCTTCTTCCCAGGTGCCGGTGTGGGAATGGGTGCCGAGGAAAACATTGGGTTCCATGCGCAACAAGGCACAGAGTTTAATCCCGGGAATCTTGCTCAACAGCTCGAGGGTTCCCGGCATGGCGGCGCGAGCGTAGGGGATTGGCGTGTCATAGGCGACCAGGCCGTATTGCGTCCATTCGGGCATGACGTCCATGTCGTCGCCCCACCCCCAGAGCCAGCCATATTCACCACCGGCCTCCACGTGCGCGGCGACTTCATCGACGATCTCGGTGATCGACTTGCCCACACGGTTGATGGTCAGGGTCGGTGCATCGAGGGCGAGAAATTCCTGGCGAATCACTTCCCAGTTGTCGGCAAGGTTTTTCAATTGCGGAAAGCGGCTGGGTTCATAAAACGACGGACGCATAGGTGCTCCTTTTATCGAGGGTTGTCGGCTCAGATGACGATGCGAGCGCAGTCCTGCCATACCCGCGACGCGGGCGCGGCAGAAAGAGCTGCAAAGGTTGACCCAACAGCCCCGGCCTGTCTGTCACGGGAATCCGGTACAACAGGCCGGGCCAGGTCTCACAGGGCGTCGACCTGAGGGCTGTCGGATGCCCGTACGGCGGTAGCCTGCGGTTGTTCTCTGTCCAGGCGGCGCATCGGCCCGTAGAGCAAGACACTCAGGGACATGAGCGCAAAAAGCGCACCCGCCACCACGAACAGCATCCCCACGCCCCGCCCCGCGCCCACCCCCAGCCAGCGACCGATCGACTCGGCGTAGAGGCCGCCCGGCACCAAGGCCGGCTGGAACCAGTGATCGACCAGCAAACCGCCGCCGAAGACCGCCAGGCTGGTGGTGGCAATGGTCAACATGCTGATCAGCGCAAACACACTGGCGCGGCTGCCGGCGGGAATCTTGCGCATCCACAGTGAGTTCACGCTGGCATCGGCGACACTCGCCGCCGTGATGGCGACGAAGGCCAGAGCGCAGTAGGCAAAGGCTTGCGAGACCACCCCCATGGCGATGATGCAGACCGACAACAACACATCGGCCACCGCCACCAGCGCCATCAACCGTCGCGGGTTCCCCATGGAAATCAACAGCCCCGCACCGGACAACCCGCCCAGGGCCGCCCAGGTGTAGGCCATCCCCAGGGTCTGGCTGCCCAGAGTGGACAGCAGCAACGGCGTCATCATCAGCGTCGCCAGCGATAACAGTGCGCTGCGCACCATGGTGTAAACCAGCAATCCGGCCATGAGGTGTCCGGCGGCAAAGAAATTCAGCGCCGCGACAATATTGCCCAGCGCGCCACGAAACACCGACCCCTTGCCGGCGCTGTCGTGATGCGCCGGTGCCAGCCGCACATGGGAAAACGCCTTGATCACCAGTAACGTGCCGGAACAAAAGGTCATCAGGTCCACGGCCAGAATCGTCACCAGCCCGGCCTTGGCCATGATCGCCCCCGCCAACAGTGGAGCCACCAACGCCGAAGCATTCTTGCTGATACTCATCAGTCCCGAGGCGCGGGTGAATTTTTCCGGGGCGACAATCGAATTGACGGCCGCTTGATACGCCGGTTTGCGGAAGGCGCCGACTATCGAGGCCAGGCAATTGAAGATGTACAGGTGCAGCGGCTCCAGGCGGTCGAACCAAAGCAGCGCCATGACTCCGAAGAGCAGCAGCGCCAGGCTCACATCGCAACAGACAATGATGACCCGGTGGCTGATCCGGTCGGCCAGCCCTCCCGCCAACGGCAGAAACAGAACCGCCGGCAACGTCGCCGCCAGCACCACGTTGGCGAAGGCCACCGCCGAACCTGTGTGGGTATAGACCCAGACGCCGAGGGCGAACTCCATCAGCGCCGTACCCACGACCGCCAGAGACTCACCGCACCAGAGAAAATAGAAACTGCGTCCCAGATCGAATTGCCGTTGGCCGCTCTTGAGGCTCATTGACGCACATCGCGGGGCGTACCGGCACCGAGCAGTTTATGCACCAGCCGATAGGCCAGGGAATAAGCCACCGCGCCGAACACCACCGGTGCATAACGGGAAAACAGATAGGTCCGTAACACCCGCCTGGCGATGGGCGAGCGGATGTCACCACTGACATGCAAAGGCGTCGGGAACGTCGCCGCGACAGTGACGCCGAATTCATCGTCCATCGATTGCACCGCATGCCACCAGTAAACCGGGATGTACAGCGCATCACCCGGTTCAACCACCGTGCGCAACGCATGCAAGCCCCGGGTGCCGGGGAAACGCCGGGTGTCGATGTCGTACAGGTAGCCGGCCTCTTCAATCACCGGCTGCAACGCCCGCCAACTGGTCTCGTCCGGCGGCAGCAGCAGGACTTCCTTGGCGCCGACCACTTGAGCCATGAACGTCTCATCGGTGACATGGAAATGCCAATCGGTGTAGGAGTTGCGGTACAGGAAACTGCGATGGGGGGGATAGTGACGCGACTTGCTCAGTTGCGGCATGAACGGCAGGCCGCCGACGTCCTCCTTCATCTGCTCAATGGCCGAGCCTTCGGAAAAACGACAGCTGTCGGCCACCAGCGGAGCATGACCTTCACTCAGACCGTCAAGAAACTCATGGAACGGCATTTCCCGGTAGACCGTGTTTGCATACTCGGTCAACTCGGCCTTGACCTTAGGGTTCGACCAACCGATGACCTCCGAAACGATCTGTGAACGCACCACCACGGCACTGTTGCGCGAATGGGCCTTGAGGTAGTCCAGTCGGTTCCACTTATGGAAGGCTGGCCAATGCCGCACGGCATTTTTGATCAGGCAGGGACGGTTGCGATTGACGTACTGGCGGGTGAACTCCTCTCTGGAAATCGTCAGCGCATCGATCACTTCGACCGGCCCGGCCTGGGGGTGATTGGGAAAGCGGGACAGGCTCCAGAACTTTGACGCTGGGCGATTCGATTCGTCTATCAGTGGCATTTTCGACCCTCGCAAGCACACTCAGGGCCGTTGGTATAACAGACTCGCGCAACCGCGCCCAAGCGCCGCAAAGCCCCGTTCTTCGCTGTTGTCCCTGCTTCCCATGACAGACATCCCGCGCCGGATGCTCTAATTTTTTCTCACTTTGTGGAAGGACATCGGCGCAACCGGACGGTAGGGCGGCCCATCGACATGCCGCGACGCCGCCCCAATCGACCTCATCGCACCAGGTGTTTGTTCGCAGCCACGATGCCTTTCCCCACGACTTTTTTTCGTCCCGCCGATTTGCAGTCGCCCAAGCCTTCACGCACCGCTGCCCTTCGACCGGAGACGAACCTCATTTGACTCTGCAAGCAGGTGCCCCGAAATGGATTCGTCGACCGATATGTTGCCCACGCAAGACTCCGCGTCCCACGAACTGGCCTCGGTCCAACAGGGCATCTGGCTTGATCAGATCGCACACCCGGACCTGCCCTACTACAACATCGGCATGTCTCTGGAAATCAGGGGCGAGATCGATATTGCGCTGTTCGAGAAAGCCATCGAACTGGTCGCCAACCGCCACGATGCCTTGCGTCTGAGCTTCAGCCACGAAGGCGGAATCGGTCGGCAACGGGTCCTGCCCCAAGTCAAATTGAAACTGCAAGTGGTGGAGTTTTCCGAGGCCGACGACGATGCCGGGCTGGCCATGGAACACCTGCGCGACGCCTTCCGCCAGCCGTTCGAGTCGCTGACCGGACAGCTTTGGGAAGCGCGCATGATCCGTTGCGGCGCGGACCGTCACTATTGGCTCAACCGCTACCACCATCTGGTCACCGACGGCATCGGCGTGGCGCTGATCGGCCATGCCGTGGGCGCCGCCTACAACGCCCTGCTGGCCGGTAATGACGACGTTGCCGAAGGGCCTTCCTATCTGTCGTTCCTCGACGAAGACCGGGCTTACCTGCAGTCGTCCCGCTATGAGCGCGACCGCCTGTTCTGGCAGGAAACCTATGCACAATTGCCGCCGCCTCTACTGCAACGCCGGGCCGATTTCAAAACCGGCCAGGCCAACCAACTGGCGCCCAGCGCCCAGGTCCAGGCCATGCTTCCCCGGGCACTGTACAACGCCCTGACGCAATTTGCCGGCGAACGCAGCCTGTCCGTGGCCCATGTGCTGATCAGCGTGGTCGGCACCTATTTCTGCCGGACCGTGGGGGTCGATGAAATCGTCATCGGCATGCCGGTTCACAACCGCACCACCGCCCGGGCAAAGGCCACCGCGGGAATGTTTTCTTCGGTCAGCCCGATTCGCTTGCCGGTCGATCCCCAGGCCTCGCTGCTGGAGCTGATGCACACCGCTGGCGGGCAGTTGCGCCGCTGCTACCGTCATCAGCGCTTCCCCATCGCCGAACTCAACCGCAGCCTGCGTCTGGCGCAAACCGGGCGTCGGCAACTGTTTGACATCTCGCTGTCGTTCGAAAGCCTGGACGGTGACGATCAGTTCGGCGGCACCTCGTCCCGGGTGATCACAATGGACAACGGCTACGAGCAGACGCCCATGGCGATCTTCGTGCGCGATTACCACCCGTTCGAAGACGTGCACCTGGACTTCAACTTCAACACCGCCTATTTCAGCCTTGAAGAAGCCCGGCACTTGCAACAGCGCATTGTCTCGATGCTCGAAGCGGTGCTGGAGGGCTATGACACGCCGGTCGGGCACTTCCCGCTCATGAGCCAGGCCGAGCAGCAGCGCCTGCAAGTCGAGTTCAATGCCACTGCCCGTGAGTACCCCCGGGATGTGCTGATCCACACATTGTTCGAGCAGCAGGCCGAGCTGCGCCCTCACGCCTGTGCCGTGCGCGGCGACTCCGGGCCGTTGCTCAGTTACGGGCAGCTCAATCGCCAGGCCAATCAGCTCGCCCACCGCCTGATCGCGCTCGGCGTTGAGCCGGATGCCCGGGTGGCCGTGTGCCTCAAGCGCGGCCCGGAAATGGTTGTCGCGCTACTGGGAATTCTCAAGGCCGGCGGCGCCTACGTGCCGATCGACCCGGACCTGCCGAGCGCGCGCCAGGCCTTCATGCTCAGCGACAGCGCCCCTCGGGCGGTGCTCAGTTGCCACGAGCTGCTGGACCATCTGCCACCGTTGAACGTCCCGTTGCTGGCCATTGATCGCGACGCCGATGATCATGCGCAACTGGCCGCGCAACCGGAGCACAACCCGGACCCGCAGGCCCTGGGCCTCACGCCGACGCACCTGGCCTACGTGCTCTACACCTCGGGCTCCACCGGTACCCCCAAAGGGGTGATGAATGAACACCTCGGCGTGGTCAACCGCCTACTGTGGGCGCGAGACGAATACCGCGTCGACGCCAACGACCGGGTATTGCAAAAGACCCCGTTCGGTTTCGACGTGTCGGTGTGGGAGTTTTTCCTGCCATTGCTGGCCGGTGCCGAACTGGTCATGGCGCGCCCGGGTGGCCATCAGGAGCCGGACTACCTCACCCGACTGATGCGCCACGCGGGAATCACGATGCTGCACTTTGTGCCGTCGATGCTCGACTTGTTTCTGGAACACCACGACACCCAGGGTTTCCCCGACCTGCGTCGGGTGTTATGCAGTGGCGAAGCCCTGCCCCGTAGCCTGCAACGACGCTTCGAACAGCAACTGGCGGGGATCGAGTTGCATAACCTGTACGGCCCGACCGAGGCTGCCATCGATGTGACCGCCTGGCAATGCCGCCCCAGTGATCCCGGCGAAACCGTGCCCATCGGCAGACCGATTGCCAACATCCAGATGCATGTGCTGGATGCTCGTGGCGAACCACTGCCGCTGGGTGTGGCCGGGGAAATCCACATCGGTGGCATCGGGGTGGCTCGAGGTTACCTGAACCAGCCTGAACTGAGCGCCGAACGCTTTATCGTCGATCCGTTCAGCAGTGCCCCGAACGCACGCCTGTACAAGACCGGCGACCTCGGCCGCTGGCTGGCCAGCGGTGCTCTGGAGTACCTGGGGCGTAACGACTTCCAGGTGAAAATTCGCGGTTTGCGCATCGAGATCGGTGAAGTCGAAGCCGCCCTGGCGCTGTGCCCCGGTGTTCGTGAAGTGGTGGTGATCGCCCGGGAGGACAACCCAGAGCAACCGGACAACAAACGCCTGGTGGCCTACCTGTGCGGCCAACCGGCCAGCGCCGAACAGTTGCGCAGCGAACTACTCAAGCACCTGCCCGAATACATGGTGCCCAGCGCCTTCGTGCACCTCGACGCCCTGCCCCTCACCGCCAACGGCAAACTTGACCGCCGGGCCCTGCCCGCACCGGGCCAAGAGTCCCTGGCCAACAGGGCCTACGAGGCGCCCCAGGGCGACACCGAAATCGCCATCGCCGGGATCTGGCAAACCCTGCTCGGCCTGGAGCAGGTCGGGCGCCATGATGGTTTCCTCGAGCTCGGCGGCCACTCGCTGCTCACCGTGCAATTGCAGGCGCGTCTGCACCAGAACCTCGGCGTCGAGATCGACCTGCGCACGCTGTTTGCCCAGACGTCCTTGAGCACCCTGGCCCAGCAGGTGGAACAGGCCAGCCAGTC
>NZ_JAKWJK010000035.1:0-16695 GCF_031570575.1 Pseudomonas sp. JL3 | reverse complement strand
GAAGTGGGGCGAATTATAGACTTCCAGAATCTGCCGTCAACTCCAATTTTCACATTTCTGTCATATAAATCCAAAAAGCCCGAAAACACGAAGGCCGACCTCTTGAGGTCGGCCTTCTGCCCTTCTACTTACAAGCTAGGGAATGCGAATTGCGAAGCCTCATGGCTCGCTCGTTGCGGCCAGCGCTGGGTAATAGCCTTGCGACGAGTGTAGAAACGCACGCCATCCGGACCATACGCATGCAGATCGCCGAACAGCGAACGCTTCCAGCCGCCAAAGCTGTGATAAGCCACTGGCACCGGCAATGGCACGTTGACGCCGACCATGCCCACTTCAATCTCATCGCAGAACAGCCGCGCCGCTTCCCCATCACGCGTGAAGATACAGGTGCCGTTGCCATACTCGTGATCGTTGATCAGTTGCATCGCTTCTTCCAGGCTGTTGACCCGAACGACACACAGCACCGGCCCGAAGATCTCTTCTTTATAGATGCGCATCTCTGGCTTGACGTTATCGAACAGGCAACCGCCCAGGAAGAAACCTTCCTCATGACCGGCCACGCTCAGACCACGACCATCCACCACCAAGGTCGCACCTGCTGAAACGCCGTCTTCTATATAGCCACTGACTTTATCGCGAGCCTGACCGGAAACCAGCGGCCCCATGTCCAGACCACAGGTCGTACCCGCACCGATTTTCAGCGCCTTGACCTGCGGAACCAGTTTGGCCACCAACGCATCCGCCACCTGATCGCCGACGCACACAGCCACCGAGATCGCCATGCAGCGCTCACCGCACGAACCGTACGCCGCGCCCATCAGTGCGCTGACTGCGTTATCCAGATCCGCATCCGGCATTAATACCGCATGGTTCTTCGCCCCGCCCAACGCCTGGACGCGTTTGCCGCGCTTGGTGCCTTCGGCGTAAATGTATTCGGCAATCGGTGTCGAACCGACAAAGCTCAGCGCTTTGACTTCCGGCGCTTCAATCAAAGCATCCACCGCGGCCTTGTCGCCATGCACCACACTCAGCACGCCTTTCGGCAGGCCAGCTTCCAACAGCAGCTGAGCAATCAGCAGCGTCGAGCTTGGATCACGCTCGGACGGTTTCAGAATAAAGCAGTTACCGCAGACGATCGCCAGCGGATACATCCACAGCGGCACCATGGCCGGGAAGTTGAATGGGGTAATACCGGCCACCACGCCCAATGGCTGGAAATCCGACCAGGCATCAATGTTCGGCCCAACGTTGCGGCTGTACTCGCCCTTGAGAATTTCCGGCGCAGCACAGGCGAACTCGACGTTCTCGATCCCGCGCTTCAATTCACCGGCCGCATCTTCCAGGGTCTTGCCGTGTTCTTCGCTGATCAGTTGTGCGATACGGGCTTCGTTCTGTTCCAGCAGTTGCTTGAAGCGGAACATCACCTGAGCGCGTTTGGCCGCTGGCGTATTGCGCCAGGCCGGGAACGCAGCCTTGGCCGAGTCGATGGCTTTCTGAACGGTTTCGCGGCTGGCCAACGGCAGCTTGTGGATAACCTGACCGGTGGACGGGTTGAACACATCGGCCGTGCGACCATCTTCGGTCACCAGTTCGCCATTGATCAAATGCGGAATGAGGCTCATGCGGGGCTCCTGAAAATTGTCCACAGGCGTCCTTTGAAAGGACGCCTTTATATAGAAGGGGAATCAGTCGATCTTGTTCAGCACTTCGCCGACCGCGTCGAACAGACGATCGAGGTCTTGCGGCTTGCTGTTGAAGGTTGGGCCGAATTGCAGGGTGTCGCCGCCGAAGCGCACGTAGAACCCGGCTTTCCACAGAGCCATGCCGGCTTCGAATGGACGCACGATGGCATCGCCGTCGCGAGGTGCAATCTGGATCGCACCGGCCAACCCGTAGTTACGAATGTCGATGACGTTTTTCGAGCCCTTCAAACCATGCAATGCATTTTCGAAATGCGGCGCCACTTCCGCCACGCTCTGCACCAGGTTTTCCTTTTGCAGCAGGTCGAGTGCTGCCAGGCCAGCAGCACAAGCCACCGGGTGCGCGGAATAGGTGTAGCCGTGCGGGAACTCCACAGCGTATTCAGGCGTCGCCTGGTTCATGAAGGTCTGATAGATCTCGGAGCTGGCAATCACGGCACCCATCGGGATCGCGCCGTTGGTGACTTGCTTGGCAATACACATCAGGTCCGGCGTCACGCCGAAGCTGTCGGCGCCGAACATCGAACCGGTACGACCAAAACCGGTGATCACTTCGTCGAACACCAGCAGGATATTGTGCTGATCGCAGATCTCGCGCAGACGCTTGAGGTAACCCTGCGGCGGAACCAGCACACCAGCGGAACCAGCCAGTGGCTCGACGAATACCGCTGCGATGTTCGAGGCATCGTGCAGTTCGATCAGCTTGAGCAATTCATCCGCCAGCGCGATACCACCCTGCTCCGGCATGCCACGAGTGAAAGCATTGCTCGCCAACAAAGTGTGCGGCAGGTGATCGACGTCCATCATCGCCTGACCGAACAGTTTGCGGTTGCCGTTCACGCCGCCGAGGCTGGTGCCGGCGATGTTCACGCCGTGATAACCACGAGCACGACCGATCATTTTGGTTTTGGTGGCCTGGCCTTTCAGGCGCCAGTAAGCACGCACCATTTTCACCGCCGTGTCTGCACACTCGGAACCCGAGTCGGTGAAGAACACGTGATTCAGATTGCCCGGCGTCAGGTCGGTGATTTTCTCGGCCAACTGGAACGACAGCGGGTGACCGTACTGGAAGCCCGGCGAGTAATCGAGGGTGCCCAATTGCTTGGCCACCGCTTCCTGAATTTCCTTGCGGGTGTGCCCGGCGCCGCAGGTCCATAGACCCGAGAGCGAATCGTAGACCTTGCGGCCCTTGTCGTCTGTCAACCAACTGCCCTCGGCAGCCACGATCAGTCGCGGGTCGCGCTGGAAATTGCGGTTCGCGGTGTAGGGCATCCAGTGAGCATCGAGCTTGAGCTGGCTGGCCAGGGAAGTCGGGGCGTTTTCAGGCACGTTCATGGGCAAAACCTCGCAGGGCAATAAGCGGCGTGGAGATGAAAAGCGTTCTTGCAGCTAAATTGCCACGGAGATAAAGTCGGTGAAATCCAACTTTTGTAACCTTCAGTCAGGCCACCACTAAACATTGAGTAAACAAAGCATGAGCAGCCGTCGTCCCGATCCTTTAGCGCAAGTCAGTGACTTTGATATTCGCCTGTTGCGGATTTTCCGCAGCGTGGTGGAGTGCGGTGGCTTCTCCGCGGCAGAATCGGTGCTGGGGATCGGTCGCTCGGCGATCAGCCAGCAGATGAGCGATCTGGAGCAACGCCTCGGTCTGCGTCTGTGCCAACGCGGTCGCGCCGGTTTTTCCCTGACCGAAGAAGGCCGCGAGGTCTATCAATCAGCGCTGCAGCTATTAAGTGCGCTGGAAAGTTTCCGCACCGAGGTCAACGGCCTCCACCAGCACTTGCGCGGTGAGTTGACCATCGGCCTGACCGATAACCTGGTCACCCTGCCCCACATGCGCATCACCCATGCCCTGGCGCAATTGAAGGAGCGCGGCCCGGACGTACAGATCCAGATCCGCATGATCGCGCCCAATGAAGTCGAACAAGGCGTGCTCGACGGTCGCTTGCATGTTGGCGTGGTGCCGCAGGCCAGTGCGCTATCGGGTCTGGAATATCAGCCGCTCTACAGCGAACGTTCGTTGCTGTATTGCGCGGTCGGCCATCCGTTGTTTTATGTCGACGACAAACAACTGGACGATGAGCGTCTCAACAGCCAGGACGCCATCGCCCCGACCTTCCGCTTGCCCGCCGAGATCCAGGCTCACTATCAGGCGCTCAACTGCACCGCCAGTGCATCGGATCGCGAAGGCATGGCATTTCTGATTCTGACCGGGCGCTACATTGGTTATCTGCCGGATCATTACGCCAGCCTCTGGGTGCAGCAGGGCCGATTGCGTGCATTGAAACCCAAGGCGCGTTTTTATGACCTGAGTCTGGCATCGGTCACCCGCAAGGGGCGTCGTCCCCACTTGGTGCTGGAGAGTTTTCTGGAGAGCCTGGCGGCGACGCGCTAAATAAGAAAATCCCACAGCGATTGCGGTGGTCAAGGTTTTATCGCAACAGGACTTGTCTGCGGCCTGCGGGTGCGCTATCAACGCATCTGGTTGCACCCATTTATCTGTTCGGAAGTGCCTATGACCTTTGAAGTCCCAGCCCACGGCGGCAAGCCCGCCAGCCGCATTCGTCAGAAGAACGAAGAGACCATCATCAAAGCCGCCGAAGACGAGTTCGCCCGTCACGGGTTCAAAGGCACCAGCATGAACACCATCGCGCAGAATGCCGGATTACCCAAAGCGAATCTGCATTACTACTTCACCAACAAACTTGGTTTGTACGTGGCTGTGCTGAGTAACATTCTTGAATTGTGGGACAGCACTTTCAATACCCTGACCGTCGAGGATGATCCGGCGGAGGCGCTCACCCGATACATCCGCGCAAAAATGGAGTTTTCCCGGCGCCGGCCCCAGGCTTCGCGGCTCTTCGCCATGGAGGTCATCAGCGGCGGCGAATGCCTGAGCGAGCATTTTAATCAGGACTACCGCACCTGGTTTCAGGGCCGGGCCGCAGTGTTTCAGGCGTGGATCGACGCCGGCAAAATGGACCCGGTCGACCCGGTACACCTGATCTTCCTGCTGTGGGGCAGCACCCAGCATTACGCCGATTTTGCCACGCAGATTTGCCGTGTCACCGGGCGCACCAAACTGACCAAGCAAGACATGGAAGACGCCGGCAACAACCTGATCCGCATCATTCTCAAAGGCTGCGGCCTGACGCCTGCCATCTAAGACACTTATGCCTTTTACCCTCAGCGGTTTTTGCGAATACCGCGAAGAGATTCGCAAAAGCCGCTTCATCGCCCTCGCCGGGCCAATCACTAGCGCAGCTGATGCCCAAGCGTTCATCGAGCAGCACAGTGATTTGAACGCCTCGCACAATTGCTGGGCCTGGAAACTCGGCGATCTATACCGCAGCAATGACGATGGCGAACCCGGTGGCACCGCTGGCCGGCCGATTCTGGCAGCGATCGAAGCGCAGGATTGCGATCAGGTCGTGGTGCTGGTGATCCGCTGGTATGGCGGCATTCAACTGGGCACCGGCGGCCTCGCCCGTGCCTATGGCGGCGGTGCCAACAAATGCCTGCAAGGGGCGCCGAAGGTCGAACTGATCAGCCGGGTGCCGGTCAGTTGTGCCTGTGCGTTTGGCGAGTTGGCGCTGGTGAAGCTGCGGGTAGCGGAACTGGGCGGTTTGGTCGTGGAAGAAACCTTCACGGCCAATGGCGTGGAACTGCAATTGGCGATCGGCGAGGGGCAGATAGATACCTTGCAGATGCAGCTGGCGGATTTGAGTCGCGGGCGTATTTTGTTGCAGCGATAAAAGAAACAAAAGATCGCAGCTTTCGGCAACTCCTACGCCGACCGTGTACATCCGTAAGAAACCCAATCCCATAGGAGCTGCCGCAGGCTGCGATCTTTTGGGGCACCCCGGTTTTCCTTACTCTCGATACTTGCCCACATCTGCTGTGCACCCGGCTGTGGATAACCTGAGCACATTCCGCTGTAACCCTTCTGTCATGCGGCTTTGCGGGCTTTGTTCATTTTTCATCCAAATCCCCAACAACAACATTTATTCCACGTAAAAACAATCAGTTAGAGCGGTTTATCGCCATTAGAAGAAAGCCCCTCAGTGCTTATGCCCCTCCGGCCGGCTTGCGCACAAATACTGTGGAACAACCTGTGGATAACCCGTTCATGGCTGGCGCAGCCCCATGTCCGCCATAGCTTGCAGGGTATTGCTCGTTTTCTGATCAATTCACCGCGCGCAAAACCAGAGCCTGATCAAAGAACGTGCCCTCAAGTGGTGCCTGATTCGGAATTGGAATATGACGGGGCATCCTCCACAACCCCTATTCCAGCAAGGCCTTGTCGATTTCCTGACTCAATGGCCAGGAAATTGCTTTATCCCCAGGTATAACTTCTGTCGACCTGAGCCTGTCATGTCCAACCCCGTGCCGATCCCCGATCAAATACCTCGCCTGCAACTGCGCAGAATCAGCAAGCGTTACCCCGGTTGCCTGGCCAACGACGCCATCGACTTGAGCATCGCGCCCGGTGAAATCCACGCCTTGCTCGGCGAAAACGGTGCAGGCAAAAGTACTCTGATGAAGATCATCTACGGCGTCGCTCACGCCGACTCAGGGGAGATGATCTGGCAGGGCCAGCGCGTGACCATGCGCAATCCGGCCCAGGCGCGCGGCCTCGGGATTGGCATGGTATTCCAGCATTTTTCGCTGTTCGAAACCCTCAGCGTGGCGCAGAACATCGCGCTGGCAATGGGCGCTGCGGCAGGAACACCGAAGCAGCTTGAGCCGAAGATTCGTGAAGTGTCCCAGCGCTACGGCATGGCGCTGGAACCGGAGCGACTTGTCCACAGCCTGTCCATCGGCGAGCGTCAACGGGTGGAAATCATTCGCTGCCTGATGCAGGACATTCGCCTGCTGATTCTCGATGAACCGACGTCGGTACTGACTCCACAAGAGGCCGATGAGTTGTTCGTCACTTTGCGCCGACTGGCCGCCGAGGGCTGCAGCATTCTGTTTATCAGCCACAAGCTCGGCGAAGTGCGCGCGTTGTGCCACAGCGCTACGGTGTTGCGCGGAGGTCGGGTGGCCGGGCATTGCGTGCCGGCGGAGTGCTCAGACCGGCAACTGGCGCAATTGATGGTCGGTGAAGCCGCCGAGCTGATCACCGACTATCCAAAGGTCATGGGCGCTGATGCTTTTTTGAATGTGACGGGGTTGTCCTGGCACAACCCGGACCCGTTTGGCTGCTCTCTGAAGAATATTGATCTCGACGTGCGCAGCGGCGAAATCGTGGGAGTCGCCGGGGTGGCCGGCAATGGTCAGGATGAGTTGCTGGCCTTGCTCAGTGGTGAAGAACGGTTGCCCCGCGATCACAGCGCAACGATCAGTTTCGGCGGGCAACCGGTGGCCCATTTGCGGCCAGATGCTCGACGTAAACTTGGCCTGGCATTTGTCCCCGCCGAGCGACTGGGCCATGGCGCGGTGCCTGAACTGAGCCTGGCGGATAACGCACTGCTCACCGCGTTTCAACAAGGGCTGGTCAGCAACGGGCTGATCCAGCGCGGTAAGGTCGAAGCGCTGGCCGAAGACATCATTCGCCGCTTCGGGGTCAAGACACCCGATGCCCAGGCGCCGGCTCGCAGTCTGTCCGGCGGCAACCTGCAAAAATTCATCCTCGGCCGGGAGATCCTTCAACAGCCTGAATTGCTGG
Organism: Pseudomonas sp. JL3; assembly: GCF_031570575.1. Lineage (NCBI taxonomy): Bacteria > Pseudomonadati > Pseudomonadota > Gammaproteobacteria > Pseudomonadales > Pseudomonadaceae > Pseudomonas > Pseudomonas sp. JL3. The sequence goes on along the minus strand of NZ_JAKWJK010000035.1, from coordinate 9,324 downwards.
TGGCCGCACACCCGACCTGGGGCGTGGACGTCGGCGCGGCCGCGACCATTCACCGGGCGTTGATTGCCTTGCGCGATGCTGGCGCGGCGATTCTGGTGATCTCTGAAGACCTCGACGAATTGTTCCAGATCAGCGACCGCCTCGGCGCCCTGTGCAGCGGTCGACTGTCGCCATTGCAGGCCACCGTCGACACCCATCTGAGCGAAGTCGGCGGCTGGATGGCCGGCCAGTTCGACGCGCCTCAATCACCTGCCCCCGTAGCGCTTTAACGGAGTTTCACATGCTGCTTTCTCTCGAACCCCGTGGCCAGCAATCACGCCTGATGTTGTGGTGCTCGCCCTTGCTGGCGGCCGTATTGACGCTGGTCTGTGGCTCATTGCTGTTTATCGCGCTGGGCCACGATCCGTTGCTGACCTTGCACACGTTGCTGATTGCACCGATCAGCGATCTGTATGGCGTCTCCGAACTGTTGGTCAAGGCATTGCCGATTCTGCTCTGTGCATTGGGCCTGGCGGTGGCGTATCAGGCGCGAATCTGGAACATCGGCGCCGAAGGTCAGTTGCTGCTTGGCGCCCTCGCTGGCAGTGCGTTGGCGGTGAACATCATCGATATGCAAAGTCGCTGGGCGCTGGTGTTGATTCTGTTCACCGGCACCCTGGCCGGCGCCGCGTGGGCCGGGCTGACGGCGTGGTTGCGCACGCGCTTCAACGCCAATGAAATCCTCACCAGCATCATGCTCAATTACATCGCCTTGAACCTGCTGCTGTTCTGCGTCCACGGCCCGCTGAAGGACCCGGCCGGGTTCAATTTTCCAGAGTCGGCGATGTTCGGCGATGCCAGTCGCCTGCCGCTGTTGATGGAGGACGGCCGGGTTCACGCCGGGGTCTATTTTGCCTTGCTCGCGCTGGTGGCGGTGTGGGTGTTGCTGCAGAAAAGCTTTGTCGGGTTCCAGATCAAAGTGCTTGGGCTGGACAAGCGCGCCGCCGGTTTCGTCGGCTTTCGCGAGAAGCGGCTGATCTGGCTGGCATTGTTGATCAGCGGTGGATTGGCGGGGCTGGCTGGCGTGTGCGAAGTCACCGGGCCGATCGGCCAATTGGTGCCGCAGATCTCGCCGGGTTACGGCTATGCGGCGATCACCGTGGCGTTTCTCGGGCGACTGAATCCCATCGGCATTCTGTTTTCCAGCTTGTTGATGGCGCTGCTGTACATCGGCGGCGAGAGCGCGCAGATGAGCATGAACCTGCCACAAGCCATCACTCAATTGTTCCAGGGGATGATGCTGTTTTTCCTGCTGGCCAGTGACGTGCTGATTCTCTACCGACCGCGTTTGAACCTGCGCTGGGCACGGCGTACTTCGACCACCGCCGAACACGCAGGAGCCTTGTGATGGATATCGATCTGCTGAGCAATATTTTCTACGCCATGGTTCGCTGCGGTACGCCGTTGTTGCTGGTGGCGCTGGGCGAGCTGATTTGCGAGAAGAGTGGCGTCCTCAATCTGGGTCAGGAAGGCATGATGCTGTTTGGGGCGGTGATCGGTTTTATCGTCGCGCTGAACAGCGGCAACCTCTGGCTTGGCGTGTTGCTGGCGATGCTCGCCGGGACGCTGTTGTCGTCGCTGTTTGCCCTGGTGGCACTGGTGTTCAACGCCAATCAGGTAGCGACCGGGTTGGCGTTGACGATCTTCGGCGTGGGTCTGTCGACCTTTGTCGGCGCAGCGTGGGTTGGCAAACCGTTGGCGGGTTTCGAGCCGGTGGCGATTCCGTTGTTGAGTGAAATCCCGCTGATCGGGCGGATGCTGTTTGCCCAGGACTTGTTGGTGTATCTGTCGTTCGCACTGTTCGCCCTGGTGGCCTGGGTGATTGTGAAAAGTCGTGTCGGGTTGATCATTCAGGCGGTCGGCGAAAACCCGGACGCGGCCAGTGCCATGGGTTTGCCGGTGTTGCGCGTGCGCACGCTGGCGGTGCTGTTCGGCGGGGCAATGGCGGGGTTGGCCGGGGGTTATTTGTCCCTGGCCTACACGCCGATGTGGGCGGAAAACATGAGCGCCGGTCGCGGCTGGATTGCCTTGGCGCTGGTGGTGTTTGCCAGTTGGCGGGTGTGGCGATTGCTGCTCGGTGCGTATCTGTTCGGTCTCGCCAGCATCCTGCATTTGGTGGCGCAGGGGTTGGGGCTGGCGATTCCGTCGAGCCTGCTGGCGATGCTGCCGTATGTCGCGACCATTGTGGTGTTGGTGCTGCTGTCCCGGGATGCCGTGCGCACACGGTTGTATGCGCCGGTGTCGTTGGGACAGCCGTGGCAGGCCGGGCATTAGCGGAGGCTTCAAGGGNACCATTGTGGTGTTGGTGCTGCTGTCCCGGGATGCCGTGCGCACACGGTTGTATGCGCCGGTGTCGTTGGGACAGCCGTGGCAGGCCGGGCATTAGCGGAGGCTTCAAGGGCCTCATCGCGGGCAAGTCGGATCGCCGCACCGCCGCTCCCACAGGTTTGTGTCGGTCGAAAATTCCGTGTTCGCCAAAATCACTGTGGGAGCGGGCTTGCCCGCGAAGGCGCCCGAACAGGCAACACTTGAACAACGCCCCACGCCAATTCAAAGATCAAGAAAACAACCAGCAATGAGCTGGCGCCGTGGAGCAAGGCATACAGCTGCCAAGCCGAAAATAGAAACCTCCCCACCGCGTCATACCGCCCAAACACCTGCTGCGGATCACGAATCCGCAACACCGCCCACACGCACACAATCGAACCCAACAGATTAGCCATCAACATGTGCATCGGCTCGAACGGCGGTAGCTCGCCAGGCAAATTGAAAGTCTGACTCAGGCTCAACAACAGGCCATGCAACGCCGCAAAACTCCACGGCGTTACAAAAGCAGCGGTCACGATCAGGTCGTACCACGCACTGCCCCGCACCACTTGACGATATTGGGTTGAAGTCCACATCGGCATTGCTCCATAAATTCAGGGAGCAACAAGGCTAAAGCCTGGAGTATGCTCCAGGGTCAAGCCCTCTCGAGACATCTAGATGCGCATCGGTGAATTAGCCCAGGCCAGCGCCGTCAGCCGCGACACGTTGCGCTTTTACGAGCAGCGCGGATTGATCGCCGCGCAACGCAGCGCCAATGGTTATCGCGACTATCCGGCGGAGATGGTGCAACTGCTGCTGTACATCAAGACCGCTCAGCGACTGGGCTTTACCCTCGGCGAGATCGGCAGCAGCGTCGCCGCGTTGTGGCAGGCGCCCGACCCAGCCAATGCCGTTACCCAACTGCTGCAAGACAAACTGAACCTGATCGAAACCCGCATCGCCGAACTCGATGTCTTGCGTCAGGAACTGCAACATCGGCTCAGCCAACATTGTCCTTTGAATCCGTGATTCTCATCTATCAAGGAAGCCATTCATGTCCAAGGCAAAAACCGCACTCATCATCGGTGCCTCCCGAGGCTTGGGCCTCGGTCTGGTGAAAACCCTGCTGGCCGACGGCTGGCAAGTCACCGCCACCGTGCGCAACCCGCAGAGCGCCGAAGCCTTGCAAGCGTTGGGCAAGGTGCGGATCGAAAAACTCGATATGGACGATCAGCAAGCGGTCATCGCCCTGAGCCAACAACTCAAGGGTGAAGTGTTCGACTTGTTGTTCGTGAATGCCGGGGTCAAGGGCCCGGAGGTCCAGACGCCGGGCGGCGCGACGTTGGCCGAGGTCGGTCAATTGTTCTTCACCAACGCCGTGGCGCCGATCAATCTGGCCCAGCGTTTTGTCGGGCAGATTCGTGAAGACAGCGGCGTGCTGGCGTTCATGAGTTCAGTGCTCGGCAGCGTGACCATGCCCGACGCGCCGGAGCTGGCGCTGTACAAGGCCAGCAAGGCGGCGCTGAACTCCATGACCAACAGCTTCGTCACGCAACTGGGCGAACAGAAACTCACCGTGCTGTCGCTGCATCCGGGTTGGGTGAAGACTGATATGGGCGGTGAAGGCGCGGACATTGATGTGGAAACCAGCACCCGCGGGTTGATCGATCAGGTGAATGCGTATGCCGGCAAGGGCGGGCATCATTTTGTGAACTACAGGGGCGAGACCATTCCCTGGTAACACCACTGTTCCCTGTGGGAGCTGGCTTGTCGGATCGCCGCACCGCTGCGATAGCATCACCTCGGTATCGCTGAAAGACCGAGGTGCCTGCATCGCGGGCAAGCCCGGCTCCCACAGGGTTCTGCATCGTCTGGCCGGGGGAGGCTTGCCCGCGAAGCTTTTTTGTTCGAAACTCCGCAGCTCGCCCCCGCGGCGACCCTGGATCAGCAGACAGGGCAACACTGAGCTGGCAACCCTGAACCCAACTTTCAGAGGAGCCGGCCACCATGCCTGCGACCCGTACCTGGTTAAAAAATCCCCTCGCCATTTTCACGGCCAACGCGCTCGATGCCCGTGGCGGTCTGGTGCTGCAAGACGGTTTGATCGTCGAAGTGCTCAGCGCCGGTCAGCAACCCTCCGCGCCCTGCGACCACGTTTTCGATGCACGCGAACATGTGATTCTGCCGGGGCTGATCAACACCCATCACCACTTCTACCAAACCCTGACCCGTGCCTGGGCACCGGTGGTTAATCAGCCATTGTTCCCGTGGCTGAAAACCCTCTATCCGGTCTGGGCTCGCCTCACCCCTGAAAAACTTGCCCTCGCCACCAAAGTCGCGTTGGCCGAGTTGCTGCTGTCCGGTTGCACCACAGCCGCCGACCACCATTACCTGTTTCCGGAAGGCCTGGAAAACGCAATCGATGTGCAGGTCGAGAGTGTTCGCGAACTGGGCATGCGCGCCATGCTCACTCGCGGTTCCATGAGCCTTGGCGAAAAAGACGGCGGCCTGCCACCGCAGCAAACCGTCCAGCAAGGTGAAGTGATCCTCGACGACAGCCAACGTTTGATTGCCGCGTACCACGAGCGTGGTGATGGTGCGCAGATTCAAATCGCCTTGGCACCGTGCTCGCCGTTCTCGGTAACCCCGGAGATCATGTCCGCCAGCGCCGAACTGGCGAACTCCCTCGACGTGCGCCTGCACACGCACCTGGCGGAAACCCTCGACGAAGAAGACTTCTGCCTGCAGCGTTTCGGCCTACGCACCGTCGATTATCTGGACAGCGTCGGCTGGCTCGGCCCACGCACGTGGCTGGCTCATGGCATTCATTTCAACCCCGACGAAATCGCCCGACTCGGCGCGGCCGGCACGGGTATTTGCCATTGCCCGAGTTCGAACATGCGCCTGGCTTCCGGCATTTGCCCGACGCTGGACCTGACCGCTGCGGGTGCGCTGTTGGGTCTGGGCGTGGACGGCTCAGCGTCCAACGATGCGTCGAACATGATCCTCGAAACCCGTCAGGCGCTGTACATCCAGCGGCTGCGTTATGGCGCGGAAAAGATTACGCCGGAATTGGTACTGGGCTGGGCGACCAAAGGCTCGGCGAGTTTGCTCGGGCGCACCGATATCGGTGAACTGGCGGTGGGCAAGCAGGCGGATCTGGCGCTGTTCAAACTGGATGAACTGCGCTTCTCCGGCAGCCATGATCCGGTGTCGGCGCTGCTGCTCTGCGGCGCGGATCGGGCGGACCGGGTGATGGTCGGTGGCAAGTGGCGGGTGATCGACGGGCAGGTTGAAGAACTGGATCTGAAAGGGTTGATTGCCGATCACAGCCAGGCAGCTCGGCAGTTGATCGCCGGCGTCTAAATCGACGTAGACCTATTGTGGGAGCCGCCCGCACCAGTGAATGGCGTGGATTGGTGAGGGCGCACCGGGATGGTTCTGTGGTGATCGTCAGGGCCTCTTCGCGGGCAAGCCCGCTCCCACAGGATTTGCGCAGGTCATGTGGGAGCGGGCTTGCCCGCGACGGCCGTTACGCGATTTCGATCCATTTGTTGTCCTGTTGGTCAGCAATTTGCATTGCCCTCCTCCATCTCACAACAAAATGGAGTTCCAGTTCATGCATAAACGTCCGTTGAAGCAGCTGCTCTGCGCTGTCGCCGCAGCCATCGGTCTGAGCGCCAGCCTGACCGCCAGTGCTGCCGACCCGCTGAAAGTCGGCTTCGTCTATATCGGCCCGATCGGTGACCACGGCTGGACGTATCAGCATGAACAGGGACGAAAGGCGCTGGCAGAGAAGTTCGGCGAGCAGATCACCACCAACTACGTGGAGAACGTCGCCGAGGGCGCCGATGCCGAGCGGGTGATCCGCAACATGGCCAAGGACAAGTACGACCTGATTTTCACCACCTCTTTCGGCTACATGAATCCGACCCTGAAAGTCGCCAAACAATTTCCCAAAGTGACCTTCGAACACGCCACTGGCTACAAGCAGGACAAAAACCTCGGCACTTACCTGGCGCGCACTTATGAAGGCCGCTATGTCGGCGGTTTCCTCGCGGCGAAGATGACCAAGACCAAGAAAGTCGGCTACGTCGCCTCGTTCCCGATCCCGGAAGTCATCCGCGACATCAACGCCATTCAACTGGCCCTGAACAAGTACAACCCGGGCACCGAGATCAAAGTGGTGTGGGTCAACTCCTGGTTCGACCCGGGCAAGGAAGCCGACGCCGCCAATGCGCTGATCGATCAGGGCGTGGATGTGGTGTTCCAGCACACCGACAGCCCGGCACCGATCCAGGCGGCCGAACGGCGCGGCGTGTATGCCGTCGGTTATGCATCGGACATGGCGCACTTCGGGCCGAAAGCGGTGCTGACGTCTATCGTCAATGACTGGGGGCCGCATTACATTCAGGCGACTCAAAGTGTGCTCGACCACACGTGGAAATCCCAGGATTACTGGGGTGGTCTGAAGGAAGGCACGGTTGAGCTACCGATCAGCGACCTGGTGCCGGCTGCGGTGAAAACCGAAGCTGAGCAGATCATTGCCGACATCAAGAGCGGTGCCCTGCATCCGTTCACCGGGCCGATCAAGGATCAGGCCGGTGTCGAGAAAATCCCGGCGGGCGCGACGGCAACCAATGCGGAATTGGCGTCGATGAACTACTACGTCGAAGGCATGAAGGCCGAGATGCCGAAGTGACTTAGCCAGACATGAAACCCTGTGGGAGCGGGCTAGCCCGCGATGAGGCCATCACCTTCAACATCATTGTTGACGGTCAGTTCGCTATCGCGGGCAAGCCCGCTCCCACAGGGCTCTGCAGTGCTTTTTTAATCTGCGTACTCTTCAGGACAATCGCATGAACAGCCTCCCAATCATCGACATCAGCCCGCTCTACAACGCTGATCAAAACGCCTGGCAATCGGTCGCCACTCAAATCGACCGCGCCTGCCGGGAATGGGGCTTTTTCTATATCAAGGGCCACCCGATTGCCCCGTCGCGTATCGACGCCGTACTCGACCATGCCCAACGTTTCTTCGCCCTGCCCACCACCGAAAAACTCAAGATCGACATCACCCAGACCCGCCACCACCGCGGCTATGGCGCCATCGCCACCGAGCAACTCGACCCGAGCAAACCCAGCGATCTGAAAGAAACCTTCGACATGGGCCTGCACCTGCCGGCCGATCATCCCGAGGTTATTGCGGAAAAACCTTTGCGCGGTCCCAACCGTCATCCGTCGATGCCCGGTTGGGAATCGCTGATGGAGCAACACTACGTCGACATGCAGGCGCTCGCTCAAACCCTGCTGCGAGCCATGACCCTGGCGCTGGGCATCGAGCGCGATTTCTTCGATAGCCGTTTCAAAGAACCGGTCAGCGTGCTGCGGATGATTCATTACCCGCCGCGCCACACTGCCAGCACCAAAGATCAGCAAGGTGCCGGCGCTCACACCGATTACGGTTGCATCACCCTGCTCTATCAGGATGCCGCTGGCGGACTGCAAGTGCGCAACGTGCAGGGCGAATGGATCGATGCACCGCCGATCGAAGGCACGTTCGTGGTCAATCTCGGCGACATGATGGCGCGCTGGAGCAACGACCGTTACCTGTCGACGCCGCACCGGGTGATCAGCCCGCTGGGGGTGGATCGGTACTCGATGCCGTTCTTTGCCGAACCGCATCCCGACACTGCCATAGAATGCCTGCCCGGTTGCCAGGACGATCAACATCCGGCGAAGTATCCGGCCACCACCTGCGCCGAGTTCCTGCTGTCGCGCTTTGCCGATACCTACGCCTATCGACGACAACAGGAAGCCGTGTAATGAACCGGCTGGTCAGGTTTTGCTCATTGTTTCGGCGGGCATCTGTAGAATGCCCCCATTGCACCTGATGAGATTTCAAAAATGTACGACTGGCTGAACGCTCTGCCCAAGGCAGAATTGCACTTGCACCTGGAAGGTTCGCTGGAGCCTGAGCTGCTGTTCGCCCTGGCCGAACGCAACAAGATCGCCCTGCCGTGGAGCGATGTCGACACCCTGCGCAAGGCTTACGCCTTCAATAACCTGCAAGAGTTTCTCGACCTGTATTACCAGGGCGCCGACGTATTGCGCACCTCTCAGGATTTCTACGACCTGACCTGGGCCTACCTGTTGCGCTGCAAGGCGCAGAACGTGATTCACACCGAACCGTTCTTTGACCCGCAAACCCACACCGACCGTGGCATCCCGTTCGAAGTAGTGCTCAACGGCATCGCCGCCGCATTGAAGGATGGCGAGCAGCAACTGGGCATCACCAGCGGTTTGATCCTCAGTTTCCTGCGTCACTTGAGTGAAGACGAAGCGCAGAAAACCCTCGACCAAGCGCTGCCGTTCCGCGATGCGTTTGTCGCCGTGGGCCTGGACAGTTCGGAGATGGGCCACCCGCCGAGCAAGTTCCAGCGGGTGTTCGATCGTGCGCGCAACGAAGGCTTCCTGACCGTCGCGCACGCCGGTGAAGAAGGCCCGCCCGAGTACATCTGGGAAGCCCTCGACCTGCTGAAAATCCAGCGCATCGACCATGGCGTGCGCGCCATCGAAGACGAGCGCTTGATGCAGCGGATCATCGACGAGCAGATCCCGCTGACCGTGTGCCCGTTGTCGAACACCAAACTCTGCGTGTTCGATCACATGTCTCAACACAACATCCTCGACATGCTTGAGCGCGGAGTGAAGGTCACGGTGAACTCCGATGACCCGGCTTACTTCGGCGGGTATGTCACCGAGAACTTCCACGCGCTGTACACCGATCTGGGCATGACCCAGGATCAGGCCAAGCGCTTGGCGCAGAACAGCCTGGATGCACGGTTGGTGAAACCTTAAGGTTCACCGCAGAACCCAATGTGGGAGCGGGCTTGCTCGCGAAGGCGGCGTGTCAGTCAACGATGATGTCGACTGGCCTACCGCTTTCGCGAGCAAGCCCGCTTGTGTCTTGCGCAGG
>NZ_JAKWJK010000034.1:0-17799 GCF_031570575.1 Pseudomonas sp. JL3 | reverse complement strand
TGTGGGGTTTCCCCATGTGAGAGTAGGTCATCGTCAAGATTGAATTCCGAAACCCCTGTCTGCTTATGCAGACAGGGGTTTTGTCTTTCTGGGCTATAGAAACCTCAATCCGGTATGGGGCACATCCCGCTCTTACGTGCCTTGCTACTCTTTCGAGCCAGCAACTTGCGCCACCAGATATAGATTCCCGTCACCGACAATACCGCAATCAAAACACCTAGCATCGCGATCATCACTTGCCCGGTGAGCCCAATGATTCGCCCTCCGTGTATCGGTAATTGCAGCCGATAGAAGCGCTCCCCCAAGGTGCCTTGCCCCGCGATTTCCTGCCCCAGTAAACGCCCGTCCGTGCCATGGAAGAACAGCCAGGACTTTCCATGGGCCTCGGTATCATGTTGCCCAAACCCTGCCCCATAAAAGTTGTACTCAAAGCTGTAGTACAACTCTCCGATCGCAGCTGTCAGCCCTAGCCTTTGCCCTTCCTGCAGCGCACGTTCATATGCTTGTTGATAACTCAGCCGCGTAACTCCCAGCTCCTCGGCAGGCATGCGTCCGCGGGCCTCGTAAACGCTCGGTTCAATCGGCGAAAACAGTGAAACCGCAGGTTTGAATACTTGGCTCGGCAGGTTCATGGCGACACTGCTGACAGCGATCGGCAACAGCAATAACCACAGCCACAAACCACCCGCCCGGTGCAGGTCAAAATTCAGCCGATAGGCATGCCCGCCCTTGATCTTCCAGGCCGTCGACCACTTCCTCCAGAACGGTTTCCCGCGTGGAAGCGTCAGCCAAAGCGCAATGAAACAATCGACAACCCAGGCGATCGCGACCAGCCCCATTAACAACAATCCCCAGTTATCCGGCAGGACCAGGTTGTAGTGAAACTCAAGAATGAACGGGATGAAGTTCTCCCGCTGAAAGCAGCATTCTCCCCAGAACCGCTGCCCTTTCTGCTCGCCATTGACCGGGTCCAGATAGAACACCTGATTGGGCTCGGCAAAAGGCTTTCCGGTCGCAGGGTCATTGCGTGGTACCGCAGCCAGCAAAGCGGTATGACCCGGTTCTGACGGGTACTCCATGTACCAGACTTGCAGCCTCGGATGCTCCGCTTGCAGCTTGTCGACCAAGGCACCAGGTGGCAAACGCTGACCTTCGGCAGACGCTGAATAGAACCCCGGATTGAGCCACTCATCCAGCTCATGATTGAACGCCAGAATGCTGCCCGTAATCCCCGCCATCAGCAGAAACAACGCGGTCGCCAAACCGATGTAGCGATGAAGTAAAACCAGAAATGCACGCATGGGATTTTCCTGCAGAGACGACAAAGCCAGCCCCTGGATTCAGGGGCTGGCTTTTTTGGATAACGAGTCGTTAGAACTGGTAGCTCACGGTAGCGGCGACATTGCGCTCTTCACCCAGGTAGCAGAAGTTCAGGCTGGCACAGGAGGCCACGTAGGACTTGTTGGTCAGGTTGTTCGCATTCAGACGTACGTCCACGCCCTTCAAACCCACCTTGCCCAGGTCATAGCCGACAGATGCATCGAACAGCGTGTAGGACGGCACCTTCAGGGTGTTTTCCGCATCGGCCCAGCTGTAGCCGACATAACGCACGCCGCCGCCCAGACGCAGGCCATCAAGCGCTGCGCTGTCGAACTTGTAGTCCGCCCACACCGAGGCCATATGACGTGGCGCCTGGGTCGGCGAGTTGCCCTTGTTCTCGATCACGTCGGTTGCGGTGCTCAACGTACTGATCATCGACTTCGAATACTCGATGTCGGTGAAGGTGTAGCTGCCGAGGACTTTCAGGTTATCGGTCAGTTGCATGTGCGCTTCCAGTTCCAGACCCTGGGAGCGGACGGCGCCTACAGCGCGATAGAAGTTTTCCTGCGGTAGTTTGGTCGCCAGGTTTTCCTGATCGATGCGGAACAGCGACGCCGTGAACAAGTTGTCGGTGCCTGGCGGCTGGTATTTCACGCCCACTTCCCACTGGGTGCCATCAGTCGGTGCCAGAGGATTGCCGGCGCTGTCCGCATAGGAATTTGGGTTGAACGACTCGGAGTAGCTGATGTACGGCGCAATACCGTTATCGAACAGGTACAACGCCCCGGCTCGGCCCGTCAGTTTGGTGCGTTCGTCACTGATTTCCGTGCCCACAGAACGTCCCGCTTCAGCCAGCCGATTTTCATCGGAGGTTTCGACCCAGTCCTGACGCAGACCCAAAGAGAAGCGCCACTTATCCATCTCGATCAGGTCTTGCAGGTAGACGCCGGTCTGTTCCAGACGACGTAGATAGCTGGTCGGGCTGTAGAAGTCGATGGCCGAATTGCCGTACACCGGATTGAACGCATCGATCGGCGCAAGACCGCCACTGGTCCAGTCGACCACCGTTTTGCGTCGTTGGTAGTCCGCGCCCATCAGTACGGTGTGTTTGGTTGCGCCGGTGAAGAACTCGGCTTGCAGCATGTTATCGACGATAAAGGCGTGGAGCTTTTCGTCGCCGCTAGTGTAATAGCGGTTCAACTCGTTACTGGTGGGTGTGGGCCAGCCATAGGCGTAAACCTGATCAATCTTCACCTTGGAATCGAGATAGCGGAAGTTCTGCCGCGCGGTGAAGATGTCGTTGAAGCGGTGTTCGAACTGATAACCGAAGGACTGTTGATCACGCTGAAAACCATCAATGCCCGGCTCACCTTCGAAGAAGTTTGGAGAGATCCGATTGCCATTGCGCTGATGGATCGTGCCGTCGGCCGGGACGCCGCCGTGATAGCCGCCGTCGGGATCGTGTTGCAGATAAGCTTGCAGCGTCAGCGAGGTATCTTCGGTGAAATCGATGCTCACCGTCGGCGCCAGGGCGAAGCGCTTTTCCTTATTGTGGTCGAACTGTGTGTCGGACTGATCCGCCAACCCTGTCAGGCGATAGGCAATACGCTTGTCATCATCCACCGGCCCGCTGAAGTCGAAACCCATGCCGCGTTGGCCTTGAGTGCCCACCGTGGCTTGAACCTGATGATAGGGCTCATACAACGGTTTTTTGCTGGTCAACGCCACCAGACCGCCCGGCGAGCTACGATCGTAGAGCACCGACGACGGCCCTTTGAGAATATCGACTCGTTCGAGGAAATACGGGTCCACCTGCATGGTGCTGTAGGTGCCGCTGTCGCCCATGGATTTGAGGCCGTCGAGATAGATGTTATCCACCGAGCCGTCGTTGAAACCGCGCATCGCCACGTAGTCATAACGGTGAGTTGCGCCGTAAGGGTTGGTCAGCACGCCGGGGGTGTAGCGCATCGCCTGGGACACGGTTTGCGAGCCTTGGTCGTCCATTTGCTCGCGGGTCACCACGGACACGCTTTGCGAAGTTTCCAGCAGTGCGGTACTGGTCTTGGTGGCGATCTGGCTGTGCGTTGCGTTGTAGCCATCCATGCTGCCCAGCGCATTACCCAGGGCGAAGCCTTTGATGTCGGTGGTAGGCAGTGCGAGGGCTTCGGTTTCAGCGACGGGCCGCAGCACATAGCTGCTGCCATCCTGACTGACGGCCACAAGCCCTGTGCCGTTGAGCAAATGGCTCAACGCTTGATCCGCCGAATAGTCGCCCTGTAATCCCGGTGACTGGAGGCCCTGGGTTTGAGCCGGAGTCGTCGACAGCGTGATGCCCGCCTGACGCGCGAATTGGTTGAGCACATCGCTCAAGGAGCCGGCGGCAATGTTGTAGCGGTGGCTACTGGCTTCGCTGCCCTGTGCTGCGACGCCAAGTGTCGGCAGCAGGCCGACACCCAATGCGGTCGAGAACAGTGTCGCGCGGATGGCGTGGCGCAAGACGCCTGATTCCGCAGCGAAATGGAGAGGGTTCTTACTGATGGCGCGCACAGTCATTGTAGGTTTCCGTAGGAAGTCGCTGAAGGCAGAGTTGAAGTGCTTACTGACTAAGCCGGACTTGTTCGGAAAACCCGCCAAAAATAATTCAGGCCTGTCGCTCCAGCGTCACCCACCAGCGAGTGCGATAGCGCAGTTGTACCGGCAGGGTGTGCGGCAGGATGGCGAGCAGTTTGTCGGTGTCTTCGAGACGGAAAACTCCTGACAGCCGCAAGTGGGCAATGTCCGCCGCGCAGGTTAGATAGCCGGGACGGTAACGTCCGATTTCATTAATGAAATCCCCGAGGCGCATGTTGCGGGTGACGATCAAACCGTCGACCCAGGCGCCGGCATCCATGTCCGGCGGCGGTGCCAACTGCGCTCGATTGCGATCGATCAGATAGCTCTGCCCGGCCTGCACTTGAATCGGCAGGCCTCCGGCGGTCAGTGGCGAATGGATTGCGACCATGCCGCTGGTGACGCTGAGCCGTGTGCAGTCGGTGTCCTGACGAACGATGAAGCGCGCAGCCACCCCTTCGAATACGCCGTGGCGGCTTTGCACCCGCAACGGTCGATCAAACGAAACCCCTTCACTTGCCCCGCCGCACGTTACGATGATCTCGCCGCGAGTCAGTTTGATCAGCCGCTGCTGCGCGGTGTATTCCAGATCCACCGCGCTGGCGGTGTTGAGCTCCAGGCGCGTGCCATCCGGTAACTGGAAACCACGTCGTTCTCCTATGGCGGTGGCGAAGTCGGCGGTCCACTGCTGCCAGCCGATCGTATCTTTGCCTAACCACGCCGCTGAACCCATCAACAACGCGCCCGACAGCAGCTTCAACGCCTGGCGCCGCCCGAGTCCCTGTGCGCTGTTTTCCAAAGTGTTGAAAGCGACTTGAGCGCCGGGCACCACACGCAGATTACTGCTCAACTCGGCTTGCAGGGACTGCACCCGTTGCCAAGCCAGTTCGTGTTCATGGTGTTCCGCCCGCCAGACGTCGCATTGCTGGCGCAGTCTGGGGTTGGTCGCGTTGTTACGCAGGCGCAGCAACCAATGGATGGCTTGTTTGACCACTTGCTGATGCGGCACACCGCGGCGGTTCAGCGCTGAGTTATCCACAGGCATCACGCTTCATACCGCAGCACGTAGCAGTGATACAGCGCGTCGGCCACATAGCGTTCCACTGAGCGTAGGGATAATCCCATGTGTTCGGCGATCTGCTTGTGGGTAAGTCCTTCGCACTGGGCCAGCAGAAACGCCAGACGCACTTTCGGCTTCAGGCCTTCAAGCATGCGGGCGATGCTTTCCAGCAATTCGAGCACCAATGCTTGCGCCTCGGCGCTCGGGGCTTCGGCCTCGGGTAAATGGGCGATGGTTTCCAGGTACGCACGCTCGATTTCCTCACGGCGCCAATGGTCGATCACCAAGCCGCGGGCGATGGTTCGTAGAAAGGCGCGGGGGGCCTTGAGCTCCAGGCGTTCGGTTCTTTGCAGCAGACGAACGAACGTGTCCTGGGCCAGGTCCGCCGCATCGGCCGCATTGCCCAATCGAGCGCGCAGCCACGTATTGAGCCAACCGTGATGACTGCTGTAGAGCGCCTGTACTGCAAACTCAGGTGAGGACATGAACGCGACAGCCTGACGTCACAAATGATAATTAGTCGCATTGTCATCAAGGGTCAGAAAATTTGCAACTGCCGTTCGAGCAACCGTCAACAAACTCTGCTACTCGGGCGCTCTAGCACACCGTTCGGCGGGTATCTGACGAAATCCCTAAGATTTCTGCCACTCGTGCCGACAAGACTGGTGAGACATGCGTGCACCAAAGTAGAGCGGCTCCAGAATGCCGTCTGCGCTGTTACATGGAATGTTGCAAACCCGGAACGCATCCCCACTTTTTGCATAAGAAGTCCCATGAAATGAATCTCAAGTTCAGCCATAAAATCCTGCTGGCCGCTTCAGGCGTCGTGGTGCTGGCTTTTGCGTTGTTCACTTTGTACAACGACTATCTGCAGCGAAACACCATTCGACAAAACCTCGAGTCTTCCGTTGAGCAAGCCGGCGACCTGACCGCCAGCAGCGTGCAGAACTGGATGAGCGGCCGGGTGTTGGTCCTGGAAAACCTCGCGCAGAACGTCGCTCATCAAGGCGCCAATGCCGATCTGCCGGGGCTGGTCGATCAACCCGCCCTTACCTCGAACTTCCAGTTCACCTACGTCGGGCAGGCCAATGGTGTGTTCACCCAGCGCCCTGACGCGAAGATGCCGGACGGCTACGATCCGCGTCAGCGCCCTTGGTACAAACAAGCCGTGGTCGCCGACAAGACCATGCTGACCCCGCCTTACATGGCTGCGGTCGGCGGGTTGGTGGTGACCATCGCCATGCCGGTGAAAAAGCAAGGCGAACTGCTGGGCGTTGTCGGCGGCGACCTGAGTCTGGAAACCCTGGTGAAGATCATCAACTCGGTGGACTTCGGTGGCATCGGTCACGCGTTCCTCGTCAGCGCCGACGGTCAAGTGATCGTCAGTCCAGACAAGGATCAGGTGATGAAGAACCTGAAAGACATCTATCCGGGTTCCAGTGTCCGCATCGAGAAAGGCATCCAGGAAGTAGAACTGAACAAGTCGGACCGCATCCTCTCGTTCGCGCCGGTGAGTGGTTTGCCGAATGCCGAGTGGTACATCGGTCTGTCGATCGACAAGGCCAAGGCCTACGCACCACTGAGCCAGTTCCGCACCTCGGCGCTGATCGCGATGTTTATCGCCGTGACCGCCATTGCGGTGCTGCTGAGTCTGCTGATCAGCGTGCTGATGCGTCCGCTGACCACGATGGGCCGTGCGATGCAGGACATCGCTCAGGGCGAGGGTGACCTCACCCGTCGTCTGGTGGTAGAAAGCAAAGACGAGTTCGGCGAGTTGGGCGGCTCCTTTAACCAGTTCGTGGAGCGGATTCACGCGTCGATCTCCGAAGTGTCCTCGGCGACCCGTCAGGTTCATGACCTGTCGCAACGGGTGATGGCATCGTCCAACGCTTCGATCATCGGCTCCGACGAACAAAGCGCTCGCACCAACAGCGTGGCCGCGGCGATCAACCAATTGGGCGCAGCCACCCAGGAAATCGCCCGCAACGCCGCCGATGCTTCGCAACACGCCAGCGGCGCGAGCGAGCAGGCTGATGATGGTCGTCTGGTGGTGGAAAAAACCATCCTGGCCATGACCGAACTGTCGCAGAAAATCAGCCTGTCCTGCACGCAGATCGAAACCCTGAACGCGAGCACCGACAACATCGGCCACATTCTGGATGTGATCAAAGGCATCTCCCAGCAGACCAATTTGCTGGCGCTCAACGCGGCCATCGAAGCGGCCCGTGCCGGTGAGGCCGGTCGTGGTTTTGCGGTGGTGGCGGACGAGGTGCGTAACCTTGCTCATCGCACCCAGGAGTCGGCGGAAGAGATCCACAAGATGATCAGCTCGCTGCAGATTGGTTCTCGCGAAGCGGTGACCACCATGAACGCCAGTCAGGCATCCAGTGAACAGAGCGTCGAAGTGGCGAACCAGGCCGGTCTGCGCCTGGTCAGCGTGACCCAGCGCATCGGCGAAATCGACGGCATGAACCAGTCGGTAGCCGCGGCGACCGAAGAGCAGACCGCTGTGGTGGAAACCCTCAACGTCGACGTCAATCAGATCAACCTGCTGAACCAGCAGAGCGTGGCCAACCTCAACGAAACATTGAAGGATTGCGATGCGCTCTCCCAGCAGG
Organism: Pseudomonas sp. JL3; assembly: GCF_031570575.1. Taxonomy (NCBI): domain Bacteria; kingdom Pseudomonadati; phylum Pseudomonadota; class Gammaproteobacteria; order Pseudomonadales; family Pseudomonadaceae; genus Pseudomonas; species Pseudomonas sp. JL3. Next base: position 10,191 of record NZ_JAKWJK010000034.1, on the reverse strand, counting down.
CCAATCGGTTGAAGCAACTGGTTGATAGCTTCAAGATTTGATCAAGGTCAGTTGAACCGCGTTATCGTTCAATCGCGGGCAAGCCCGCTCCCACAGGGGATGTGTGTACGACACAAACCATGTGGGAGCGGGCTTGCCCGCGATAGCGGTAGATCAGTCACCGCCGAACCGAAGCCTTACACAAACAGCTTCAACACATTCCCCATCGCATCATCGGCAAACCCCTGAACAAAATTCTTGAACCCCGGCAGGGCTTCGGTGCCGCCCTGGGCCGGTTCGGCGATGATGGTCCAGGTCGCCCGCGACTTGCCTGTGCCCAAGGACTCAACACTCATCGCCGCCCACAAATTGGCTACGCCCAGTGTGTTGTAGATCGTCGTCCAGGTCATGTTCAGCGCCTGGTCGTCTCGGGAGTTGAGCTGCTCGACCACCAGGTTGCCGTCCTTGAAGAATTTCTTGCGCAGCGACGACACACCGTCGCCCGTCATCTCGATGTGCGACAGCGCCGGAATGAATCGGTCGAAGCCGACAAAGTTACCGACCACTGCCCAGACTTGCGCCGCATCGGCCGGTACTTCTATCGAGGACACGACGTGGCAGCCGTGAGGATTTTTGATCAGGGTATCGGGTTGCAGAGTTTTCATGGTTTTGCTCCGTGCAGGGTCAGGGTGAATCAGATGAAGTTGATTTCTTTGAGGTAGTCGCAGCCACGTCGCAGCAGCGCCGGGGATTTTTCCGGGTAGTGCGCGCCCATCTGCCGGACGCCGGCCTGGGCGTTGTCATGGCCGATCATTGAGATGTCGCCGATGTCTTCTTCGAAGCCATTGAGGTAGAAACCCAGCACGCCAAACAGCGCGTTATCGCTGTCGACGCGGCCCAGTTGCTGCTGCCAGTCGGCGACGCTGACCATGGCGAACTCCCGGCCGGCCTCGCGAAATGACGCCACGTAGCAATCCCAGCTCAGAGGCTCGGGGTTGTGCAGGTTGAACACCGCTTTTTCGGCCTGGTAACGGCTGGCATGGAAGGCGATGAAACGGGCAAGAAAATCCACCGGCATTAGGTCGAAATTCAGCGCGAACTCCGGCACCTGGCCGAGCTGGATCGAGCCCTTGAGCATCAGCATCAAGCGATTCTTATGGGGCTGGCAGACGCCGGTGAGGCTGTTGAAACTGATGTTGCCGGGGCGATAAAGATTGACCCGCACCCCACGCTCCCGCGCCCGTTCGAGGATCCGCTCGCCGACCCATTTAGACAGGTTGTAGCCGTTCTTGATGTAGATCGGCGGTGTCTGCGCGGCAGGCAGTTCCAGCACCCGGCCATCGTCGGAAATCGTGCTGGACGCCGAGAGCGTCGAAATGAAGTTGAAGATCTTCTTGCTGCGCCCTTCACACAAACGCAGGCACTCGAAAATCGGCTCGACGTTGTCCCGCGCCAACGACTCGTAATCGAGGACGTGATTGACGTTGGCGGCGTTGTGCACCAGCGCACCGAACTCTCGGTCCAGTCGTTGGTAAACATCTTCGCTGAGCCCCAGTTGCGGGCGCGTGATGTCTGCTGCGTAAACCCGCACCCGACTCAGGTCCAGATGCTCTAGGCGGTTTTCCCGCAACGCATCCGCGAAGCGTTGCGCCGCCGATTGCCCACCACCATCGCGCACCAGGCACGCTACTTCGCTGGCGCCCCAGGCCAGCAGCGCTTCGACGATATGAACACCGACAAAGCTGTTGGCGCCGGTGACGATCACCTTGTGCACATCGCCCATTCGGCTGATCGACAACGGCTCGATGTCCAGTTCGCGGAAAGCATCGGCCAGGGCTTTTTCGCTCAGCACTTCTTCAGTCCCGGAGCCCCGCACCAATGTCGCCAGTTTCGCAATCGTCGGCAGCTCGATGAAGCGGTTGATCGAGATACTGCGGCCGAACTCCTCACGCAAACGCAGGAGCATGCGCGACAGCAGGATCGAGTGCCCGCCGAGATTGAAGAAGCTTTCGTCTGTGGAAATATCGCTGGCGGGCAGCTCCAGCAGTTCGGCCCAGATCTCCAGCAATAGCGCTTCATCGGCGCTGACGGGCAAGCGCCGTTGGCTGTTTTCGGTCACGTTGACGGGCAGTTCCAGCAGCGCTTTGCGGTCGACCTTGCCGTTGCTGGCGAACGGCATGCTCGCCAGTTCGGTCCATGCGGTCGGCTGCATGTAGTCCGGCAGAAACTGCATCGCGTGGGCTTTCAAGGCTTCGCGAGCAGCACCGGGTTGTTCTTCCTGAGGCTGGGCGAGAAAGGCCAGAATCCGTCGGTGACGGTCGATGACCACCGCCACCTGACGGTACAGCTGACTGTCGCGCAGGCAGCGTTCGATCTCTTCGGGCTCGACCCGAAAGCCGCGAATCTTCACCTGATTGTCTCGCCGTCCGCACAGCTCGATGCCGTCGCGGGTCCACTTGGCCATGTCGCCGGTGCGATACGCGCGCAGGCTCTGGCCATTTGGCAGGCTCAGGTTCAGATAACGTTCGGCAGTCTGCTGCGGGTTGTTCAGGTAACCCAGGCACACCCCCGGGCCGACGATGTACAACTCACCGACGGTTTGCTCGGTTACCGGTTGGAAGTCCTCATCGAGGATCAGCACCTGACTGTTGGCAATCGGTGCGCCGAGGGTCCGGTTGTTGTCGCCGGGGCGTAGTTGCCGCGCGGTGATCAGCACCGTGGCTTCGGTCGGGCCGTAGAGGTTGTAGAGGTTGCCTTGGCGGGTCAGTTGTTCGATCACGTAAGGTTCGCAAACATCGCCCCCGGTCATCACATGATCGAGGACCTGCAACTGATCCAGCGGCAGGATGCTCAACAGCGCCGGCGGCAAAAAGGCGTGGCTCAGCTGCTGGTGACGGATCAGCTCGACCAGTTGCAGCGGGTCGCGACGTTGGTCCTCGTTGGGCACGATCAGCTCGGCGCCCTGAAGCAGGGTCGGGAAAATATCGATCAGCGACGAGTCGAAACTCAACGATGAAAACTGCAACGCCCGACTCTGTTCCGTCAGCTGCACGTAATCGGCGTACCACGCGGTGAAGTGCGCGAGGTTGGCCTGGCTGAGTAACACGCCTTTGGGGTGCCCCGTGGTACCCGAGGTATAGAGCGCCATGCACGGCGCGTCGAGATCAGGTCGTTGGCCCATCAAGGGTTGATCGAGATTCGCATCGCCGATGTCGATGCGGCTGATGTCCAGCCCCGGCATCGTCTCACTGAGCGGATGTTCTCCGTCATGCAGCAACAACACCGCGCCGGCGTTTTCCAGAATGTACTGCTGACGTTGCAGCGGATGGCTTGGCTCCAGCGGCAGGTACACCGCGCCGCTGCCCAGGATCGCCAGAATCCCCGCATACAACGCGCTGCATTTTGGCAGGCAGATCCCGACCACCAACGGTCCCTGATGCTGATCGAGCAACGGTTGCAAACGCTGCTGGATGGCGCGGCTGTGGGCGTGCAATTGCCGATAGCTCAGAACCGAGCCGGCGATGTTCAGCGCCGGCCGCTCGGCCGACTGGATGAAGCGCTGTTCAAGCCGCTCGATCATCGGAATCTGGCCGAGTTGCAGCAACCCTGGTTCAGCCGTGGTGTTGAGCTGATGGATGAAGGCCAGATGCTCTAAAAACAGCAGATTCTCCACCTGCTTGAAGTGCGCGGGAATTGGAGGGTCGACGAGAAGAAAATACTCGGCATCCCGGGAGAAGCGGCTGACCAGCAATGCCACGTGATCGACCAGATCGGCCACCGCTCGCAGGCGCAATGCCTGGCCATTACCGGACAGTTCTTCGGCGACTGGCACGCGACTTAGCTGCATCGAGTCGTATGCGCACAGCAGGTCCAATGCTGGCAGGCCTGAGGTGCCCGGCACGCCGATACCCAGCTGCAGCGTCAGGCGCGGTGCATCGCCAAAGCCCTGAAACGGCAGGCTTGCATCGTCGATCAGCAAATCAAACGTGCTGGGCGGCAGCACCTCCAGATTCGCCAGCCGCACCAGTGAATGACCGTGTTGTTCGAGTTCCAGCGCCAGGTCGGTCAGGGCCTGGCTTTGCCCAATGAGCAAAATATCGAGACGTCTCATGATGTTCTCCTCGTTAAACCAGGTAGTCGCTCAGGGCGCTTTGTACGCACGGTGAATCGAGCAGCGAACTGCTGCGAAAAAACCGCACGATGTTGGCGACCAACGGGTGATGGCGATTGATTGGGAAGGCCAGCCCCGACACTTCGCTCTTGAGTGCCCGGCGCGCCACGTCGCTGATCTGCAAGGCGTCGATCAGGCGGAAGTCGAAAGACTTCTGGATGTCGTTGGTCAGGTAATGGCTGATGAACACCGGGAGGATTTGCGCGATGCACTGGCGATCGTCTTCGCTTGCGGTGTGCCAATAGATGCGCACCAGCCGCGACCAGAACCCGGAATGACGGCCCTCGTCGAGCAAGTGGTCGGCCATCAGGCCCTTGATCGATTGCTTGACCGTGTCGTCCTTGGCGAATGCCGCAACATCGCCGGTCACGGTGTTCTCGGCGATGGCCACGCAGATCAGCTCCACGGCGCTGCGCAGGTGTTCCGGTGCAAGCGCCACGGCCGCCGGGATGGCACGGCTCAGTTCGATTTCATCGGGCAACTCGATCGGCACGATGCCGGTCATGGCGACGGTTTGCTGCATGAAATCCATGGCCACCAGGGCGTGGTAATCCTCGTCCACCACCACGGTCATGGCGTCGTAGCGACAGGCGAACGGGAACGCCACGCTGAAGCGGTTTTTGGCGATGCTGCGAGCGGTTTTGTCGACGATCTCGGTTTCGAAAATCACCACGTCGTTGATGAACTTGTAGAGCGTCTGCACCAAGGCGAAGTCCCGTTGTTCCGGGCATTCGCGCAGGAATGTTTCACTCAGCACCAGTGGCTGACGGCTCAACGGATAGATCAGTTTGTCGTCGTTCTCCAGTACGCGCCGGGGACGGGTGCGAATGGTCGCGCGACTCTCCCAGGCGTCGGCGAAGGATTGGTAGTCGGCGGCGTTCATGCGTTCACCTCCGCCACCGGTTCGCTCATGCTCAGGCGCAAGCCGTCCCACAGGGCGATGCGGCTTTCCACGGCGGCAATGGCGCTGGCGTAGACGTCTTCTTCGCGCTGCGGATCGCCATCGACCAGGCGGGCGAGGAGTTTTTCCGCCGCCGGGCCATGGTCTTCGGAGTCGACTTCGATGTGCCGTTCCAGGTAGTAACGGAAGGTCGGCGCCTGTTCGATGCCGATGCCCCAGTCGTCGAGAATCCGCTGGAACATCTGCGGGATGACACTCTCGCGGCCATGCAGAAACGCCGCCGCCACACTGTGCCCCGGTGCATGCATCGCGGTGTGCAGGGTATGGCGCACGAACTGCGCGGCCGCCGGGTCGACGTCGACGCTTTGCAGTGCCACGTCGTAGCTCACGCCTTCTTTTTGCAGCGCCACGAAGCGTTCGACAGGGCCCGTGCTTGCACCGACTTCGCGCATCGCATCCAGATACAACTCGAAATGGCTGTAATGACCTTGAGCCGGACGATCATCAGACTCTTCACCGAGCACGATTTCATTGATCAACCGCGCAGCCTGAGGATCTCGCGGCGGTAGCCAGGGCAGCTGGACGCAGGTCAGTTCCTGTTGCAGGCGCTTGGTCAGCGACATGAAATCCCACACCGCAAATACATGGGTTTCCATAAAGCGTTGAAGGACCGATAACGAATGTATTTCAGAGAAGATCGGGTGCGCACTAAGTTCTGCTTTCTTCTGGTTGAGACGATCTTTAGTCGGTTTCATGAGCGAGCCTATAAGTGATCTGGAATACTGTTGAGGGTGGTTGCTTAATGTTTTTTATTGGCGAACGGGGGCCTCAATTGAATTGATGTTTTTCTGGTGTTTAATCACTAAGTAGTACTTGGTGTCCCGTGGTTACGGGCGGCGGAGAAAAACTAATACAGGAATAAAGTGTCGGGCAAGTCATTTTTTTATTAATTTAAAGTTTAACTTTTTCGAGCGTGACAAGTTCCAATAAGACTTTTGCATTAAGTTTTATTTTGGCGTAGTTGCTCCTTTCGGCTTATATAGGCCAAAATTTAAATAAAGAGTGAATGCCTCACTCAAAGCAACTTTCTACTGGGTTCGTTGATGTGATCTGAGAGGGTGGAAGTTGGCTGGGAATGACGCCGGTTCTTCCTTTCCCGTGGCAAGACTCCTTCCGTAGGTTCTTGGTGCGTCGACTGCTCCGCAGGTGCGGTGCGTCGCCCGTCATTATTCGTTGGCAGCTCAAGAGTGAGCGTAATTCACGGCGGTCGCTATCACCCCTGCATGATCTGATAGGGGCAAATGTCGGGTTTAAGGGGAGCAGGGGCTTTGGGGCGGGGGGCAGGAAGTCGCTGCACACCGGTCCGGTGTGAACGAAAGGGGATTTGTAAGCAGATTTGTTCGTCGACCCATCCAGGTGCGGATCAGCGCAATAGCGACAGCGAGCCGCTCAATGGGCTCGCTCGGGGCTGTCTCTGCGGGTTACTTCGAGGATTTCCTGCGCTGTGGCTCAGAGCTTTCGAGGTAGCGGGTGATGACTTCGACACCCCGGTTGAGGTGGTTTTCGAGCAACGTCACCGAGCGCTCGACGTCTCGCTCTTCGGCGGCTCGCAACAATGCTCGGTGATCTTCCTGGGACAGTTTGCCCAGGCCCATGGCTTCCAGATTGAAGCGCAGGAAGCGCTCCTCTTCGTTCAACCCGTCTTCGACGAGTCTCAGCAGACGCTGGTTGGGGGCCTTGTTGTAAAGCGCCATGTGGAACAAGCGATTGAGCCGGCCGATCTCGGTGTAGTCGTGTTCCGTTTCCAACTCGTCGATATAGCGCGCCGCCTGTTCGAAATCGGCGGCTTCAAGCAGGGGGATCGACCGACGCAGGGCTTCGGACTCCAGCAGGATTCGCAGCTCATAGGTTTCTGCTGCATCGCCCTGGACCAACGGTGCAACCACCGCGCCTTTATGGGCGATAACGTTGAGCAGCGATTGCGCTTCGAGTTGGCGCAACGCTTCGCGCACCGGCATGCGGCTGACGCCGAACAGGTCGGCGAGGTCTTGCTGACGCAGGGCGATGCCGCAAGGAATGCGACCGTCGAGAATGGCCGCACGCAGGGTTTCTTCGATCACCGAGCGTGCCTGGTGAGCGGGAATCGGCCCGTTGACCTTGATGCTGCTGAGAGGGTTGGGCTTCTGTGTCACAACAAACGCACCCTGTTTGGCTGAAATATTTGGATCCAAATGGACACTAGTGACTGCCTGACGGGTTGTCAAACAGACAAAAGTCGAAAGCTCGCTGCCTTCGGCAGCTCCTACGATCTTTTTATTGCTCCCACCATTCAAAGTTTAGCGCGTCGCCGGTGATCTCACCGTGCCATTGTCTTTTAGCAGACTAACCTTCACCATCAAGCAGATTTCCATCTGCCTGACCTGGATACCTCGCATTGGCGATACGTTTCGCGATCCCTCGGACTTTGCGCTGGCTAGGCTGCGCACTGCTGCTGGCCGGTGTCATGCTGGGCGGGCTGCATGCCGACTGGGATTTTTCGCTGATCAGCCGTCGCGCGCAGGCATTGTACGGGCCTTTGGGTGAAGGGCGGCAGCGCATCGATGCCTGGCAGCAATTGCTGGCCACGCAAAAGCAGGTTGGCGAGCTGGAACAGCTCAACGTGGTCAACCGGTTCTTCAACAAGCAGATGCGTTATGAAGAAGACATCGACCTGTGGCACGAGGTCGATTATTGGGAAACGCCGATCGAAGCCTTGTGGAAGGGCGCCGGCGATTGCGAAGACTACGCTATCGCCAAGTATTTCAGCCTGCGCCACCTTGGTGTCTCCAGTGACAAGCTGCGCATTACCTACGTCAAGGCTTTACGCTTGAACCGTGCGCACATGGTGCTGACCTACTACTCAAGCCCAGAGGCCATGCCCTTGGTACTCGACAGCCTGGTCGACGCGATCAAGCCTGCGAACCAGCGAACCGATTTGCTGCCGGTCTACTCTTTCAATGCCGAAGGGCTGTGGTTGCCGGGAGCCAAAGGCAACAAGAAGGTCGGAGATACCAAACGCCTGTCCCGCTGGCAGGATGTATTGAAGAAAATGCAGACCGAAGGATTCCCGGTCGAGACGACTAACTAGGAGCACGCGCTCAGATGTCTTTGTTCAAACAGCTGTTGATCGCTATCTGTCTGTTCCTGGTGGTCGCCTTCACCGGCAGCTTCATGGTCAGTCTGGAAAGCTCGCGCACCCAGTACGTCAACCAGTTGCGCTCCCATGCCCAGGACGCCGCGACGGCATTGGCGTTGTCCCTGACGCCGAACATCGACGACCCGGCGATGGTCGAGTTGCTGGTCAGTTCGATCTTCGACAGCGGTTATTACGCGAGCATCCGTGTGATCGATCTGGCTAACGACAAGACGATTGTCGAGCGCAGCGGCATTCCGGCGGTCACTAATGTGCCCGACTGGTTCGTCAAACTGATCGGCCTGGAACCGGCCGGTGGCGACGCGCTTGTCAGCCGTGGCTGGGAGCAGGCCGCGCGGGTCGAGGTGGTTAGCCATCCGATGTTCGCGTTGGCCAAGCTATGGCAGAGCGCATTGGGCAGCCTCGGCTGGTTGCTGATCTGCGGCGCGGTGAGTGCGGTGCTGGGCGCGTTGTTGCTGCGCCGGCAACTGAAGCCGCTGGATTACATGGTCAAGCAATCCCACGCCATTGCTCGCCGCGAATTCCTCAGCCTGCCGGAACTGCCGCGCACCCCGGAACTGCGCCGGGTGGTGCAGGCCATGAACCAGATGGTCGAGAAGCTCAAGGCGCTGTTCCAGGAGCAGGCTGAACGCAGTGAGAAACTGCGGGCCGAATCCTATCAGGACAACCTGACCGGCCTGGCCAACCGGCGCTATTTCGAGATGCAATTGAACGCGCGAGTGAGCAATCCCGAGCAGGCCAGCTCCGGCTATTTGCTGTTGTTGCGGGTCAAGGATCTGGCGGGTCTGAACCAGCGCCTGGGTGGTCAGCGCACCGATCAATTGTTGAAAGCGGTGGGCGAGCAGTTGTCCCGGGAGTGTGCCAAGTACCCGGAAACCCAGAACCTCGTCACGCGCATTCGTGGCGGTGAATTCGCCGTGCTGGCGCCGGGGCTGGTGCGCGAGGAAGCACTGCAACTGGCAAGCAACCTTGAGAGTGCCCTGACCAGCCTGCATGCGACGGGCGCCACGGACGTGTCGTCGGTGGCTTCGATCGGGCTGGCGCCGTTTGCCCAGGGTGACTCGCCGCAAGCGGTGATCGGGTTGGCGGATCAGGCACTGGCCCAGGCGGAAAGTCAGGGCGAGCCGAGCTGGGCGTGCCTCGATCAGGGCGCGCCGGCCCGGGTTGGTGACGATCATCATGCCTGGCACACGTTGCTGGATCAGGCGTTGGATCAGCAGCGTTTCGAACTGTACTTCCAGCCGGTGGTGGCCAGCCACGACACGCAGGTGGTGCTGCATTACAAAGTGCTATCGCGCCTGCTCGATGAACAGGACCGGACCATTCCCGCCGGGCGTTTCCTGCCATGGCTCGAGCGTTTCGGCTGGACTGCGCGGCTGGACCGTTTGATGCTGGAACTGGTGCTTGAGCAGATGGCCGACCATGAAGAGTCGCTGGCGCTGAACCTGTCTTCGGCGACCCTGGCGGATCCGCAGGCGTTGAACAAAGTGTTCGACATCCTGCGTCAGCATTCGAATCTCGGGGAACGACTGACCCTGGAAATCGGCGAAGAACAATTGCCCGAGCAAGCGGTGCTGGAACAGCTGACGCGGCGTTTGCGTGAACTTGGGTTCTCGCTGAGCCTGCAGCGTTTTGGTGGGCGTTTCAGCATGATCGGCAACCTGGCGCGGCTGGGATTGGCGTACCTGAAAATCGACGGCAGTTACATCCGGGCGATTGATCAGGAAAGCGATAAACGCCTGTTCATCGAGGCGATTCAGCGGGCGGCGCATAGCATTGATTTGCCGTTGATTGCCGAGCGGGTCGAGACCGAAGGGGAGTTGGTGGTGATTCGTGAGATGGGGTTGTATGGGGTTCAGGGGCAACTCTTTGGTGAGCCGAAGCCTTGGCAGTAGCCCACTGATCATTCCCACGCTCTGCGTGGGAATGCAGCCCGTGACGCTCTGC
>NZ_JAKWJK010000033.1:0-22917 GCF_031570575.1 Pseudomonas sp. JL3 | reverse complement strand
GAATCGCCGCGCAGATTGCTAGGTTTTCACACAGTCTGAATTGGCGGGTTTTTTTTAACCAAATTTCGGGCAAAAAAAAGCCAGCAATTACGCTGGCTTGAGCTTTCGGGATGAATCAGGAAGCGTCTGCGGCCATTTCGGCGTCATGGGCGATCAGCGAAACCAGAGCGTTTTGCTGACGGTGGGAGAGTTGGCGGAAGCGCTGCAGCAGCTCGCGTTCGTGCAAAGATAGCTCGGGGCTGTCCAGGCGCATGCTCAGTTCTTCACCCAACGCGCCTTCCTGAATAAGACTCTGCTCAAGGCGCGCGATGATTTCGGAGTTCATGCTGCGATGATGATTGCGAGCCACCTCGGCAATGCGTTCACGCATTCCGTCTGGCAGACGTACGACGAACTTGTCAGCCGTACGGCTGGAATAAATTGCCTGTTTCAATGGGCGCATATATTTAACCGGTTAGTTCAGGGGAGCGGTTCTCGGGATAGGCCGCAGGATGTCAGATAGGACAAGCACTCCGGCCAAATGTTCAACCTGAATTGATAGAGGCGCGCATCATGCCTCAAATTAGCCAGATCATTGGCGTCAATTCTGTGACAAATATTGATCCGGGTAAAGGCTTAATGCCAGCACCTATTATCAGAAATGCGGACTGATTTGAAAATAATCCATGAGTCCGTATCACTGACCGCGTTCTCTTGCCCCACAGGTGATGCCCGAAGACGCCTGAAGGTGCATGCTATGCGGATTCGATCCTTCTTCCTTACCTTATACAGGATAGTGGCAAATGGCCGATTTACTAGTGTAGGCGCGTGGCGGGGGATGATTTCAGGATGGATGGCAGGCTGATTTATTTAATGGGGCCTTCGGGATCCGGCAAGGACAGCCTCATCGAAGCCGCTCGCGAGCCGTTGCGCACACACAATTGTGAAGTCGTGCGACGCGTTATTACGCGCTCGGCGGAATCGGTGGGTGAAGACGCCATCGAGGTGTCCCGCGAAGAGTTCGAACAACGCAGAGCCCAAGGAAATTTTGCGCTGTCGTGGCAAGCCAATGGGCTGAATTACGGTATTCCTGTTCGCATAGACCAATGGCTCGCGGACGGTCGCGATGTGTTGATCAACGGTTCGCGCGGGCACCTGGCAGAAGCGCAACAGCGCTATCCCACGCTATTGCCGGTGCTATTGACGGTCAAGGATGAAGCCCTGCGCGAGCGCCTGTTACGGCGGGGGCGTGAGAGCCCGGCAGAAATTGAAACGAGGCTGCGCCGAAATGCGCTGTTTACGGCTCATGATTCAATCGGTGATATGCAGATCCGCCGACTCGATAACTCCGGCGACCTTGCTGACACCGTCGCCAATCTTCTGAAGCTGCTGAGCTTCAGCGCAAAACCGGATCGAACTTGATCTTGCGCCCGGCAATCAGCGCCAGCACGAACAGCGCACCAAACACGCCGCAAGCAATCAGGGGCAGGGTGACGACCGTGTCCTCGACCAATGACAGATGAAGAATGCCACTCAGTACGGCGAGGATGAAAAATCCTGCGGCTGATTTGGACATGCTGTGCTCCTGATGGGGTGATTCAAAATACCAAGCGTTCAAAAGACTGTGTGCGCAGCTGAATAGTCTCCTGGCTCACCTCTTGGCTGACCAAACCGCGTTGATCGCTCATGACTGCCACCTGCGGTGTCTTTTGCAGTTGCAGGTAATGAGGGATGCGTTGAGCAATCGTCGCGACGTCGTTTTCGGGGAAGAAATGAAAACCCACCAGAACCGCCAAAGCGACCGCGTTCGCGACTAAAAGAGCGCTGTTCATGGAGCTGACCTCCTGTGTTCTGAGAGAACAGTCGAAGCAGCCCGCATGCCAAAAGTTTAACGGCTATTAAATCCTTTAAAAACAACGGATTAAGATATTTCTGCAAAATCCCCGTATTGCATTTTGCAATGATGGCATTTTGCGGCGATGCAATTTGCACGGTAAACAAAGCCACACTACCGAGAGGCGTCTGCCTACACTTAAAAAGCCCTACGGATGACATGACAAAAGTGGGCCTGCCCGTTAACATGCACGCCGTCCATCGCTCCGCATGCCTTGCGGACGACTTGTGTCTCAGTAGCTCAATTGGATAGAGCATCCCCCTCCTAAGGGGAAGGTTGGCAGTTCGAACCTGCCCTGGGACACCACATATTTGAAAGCCCCACGCAGAGTGATCTGGTGGGGCTTTTTTGTGGCTGTCTGCAGCGGTGGATTCAACTCCAACCCAACATCAAGCCGTCAACGTATGGTCAGCCTCCCCAAACCAGGTGCGCACCAGATCGGTACCGCTCGTGCCAGTGTTGGCAAGCACCGCCACATCGGCGAAGTTCGTACCATTGGCGGCACCATCGGCATCCACCTTCACGGTGATGTCGCTGCCGGACTGCGCCAGTTGAACGAAGTCGGACGCCTGGCTGATACCGCTAACGAAGTTGGCGCTGAGCAGTGCGGAGAGGTCGAGTGCGTCACCTTCGGCGAAGTTGTAGTCGAGGATGGTATCTCCGCCTTCAGCCACGTTGAGATAGGCGAACATATCGGCTCCCGCGCCACCGCTGAGCGTGTCCTCCCCACCACGACCTGCGAGGATGTCGTTGCCGTCGCCACCACTGAGTACATCCGCCGCCATGCTGCCCACCAGTGTGCCGCTGGATTCGCCGTTGTAACTGACCTGGGTGCCGGCCTCGCCGCCGTCGGTGGCCTGGAAGTCATCCACCGTGTAGTGTCCGAGCAAGTTCACCTCGGCCCGGTGCGTGCCGTCGTCCACCGTCAGTAGGCCGCCCGCCCCAGAGGCGTTGGCGCTGTAGCTGAGCTGGGTGTTGGCGCCGAAGGCGAGATCGCCGAAGGTCAGCATGTCATCGCTCTCCAGACCGAGGATGCCGACCAGCGAGCCCGCCGCTTCGGCCTGTGCGATCACCAGCGTGCCCGCGCCTTCGCCGTGGAAGGCGACGGACCCGTTTGCTGCGCCGGAAAAGGTCAGTGTCGCGTCGCCGTCGATGGTGGCGCTGCCATTGCCCATCACGTCGGCCAGCAGGCGCATGTCGCCACCGTTGGCCCACAAGTGGCCGGAGTTGTCGACCGCACTGGCCACCGTCATACCGCCTTCGCCCGTAGACTCCAGCACCCCGCTGTTGGTGATGGTGTGGGTGCCAGTGTCGAGCACCAGGCTGTTCAGCCCGCTGGCCAGAATCAGCCCTGCATTGACCAATACCATCTGCCCGGCGCCCAACTGGCCGGCGCCGGAAATGCGGTTGTCGACGTTGGTCAGGACGGTGTCGGCGCTGCCGCCGAAAATCACGTTTTGCGCGCTGTCGGATAGCAGTACCTGGCCACCACCGGTCAAGGTCGCGCCACGAAACAGAATCTCAAGATTGGTCTCGCTGCCGGTGGAGCCGAGTTCGATCGTGCCGCTGTTATGAATGCTGCCACCGAACGGCATGATCGCGCCGTCGGCAATGGTGAGGGTACCGGTATTGGTCATCACCGGATCCACATCGAACTGGAAGTTCGCTTCGCTCAGGTCCGCCGCATCGACACCTTTCAGGGTGACCGACTGGCCGGAGCCGATGCTGACCAGCGCATTGCCGTTGGCGTCGTTAGTGATACTCAAGTCAGCAACGCCGGTGACGCCTGCGAAGCCGATCAAGTCGATCTTGTCCGCCGTGACGTCGAAACTGTAGATCTGGTTGTTGCCGATTGGCTGGGCGAAGACGAAAGTGTCGGCACCGGACGAGCCAGTCAAATTGTCGTCAGCGGACAAGGCGAAGATCGGCGCGCCGGGGGCATAGACTTCGATGTTGTTGAACACATAGGCGCTGCCGTCGCTGCCGTCACTATTGCTCCAGTACATGTTGACATCAAGCACCAACGCTCCCGTGAAGTCGCTTGGGGTTGTCACCGTCAATGCGCCAGGATCGCTGGTCTGCACGGTCCAGGTACCGTCGCCGTTATCGGTTCCCGCATTGAATATCCATCCCGAGGGAACACCGCTGATTGACACGGTTATCGGGCCGCTGATATCGGCCGATGGAGTATTGAGGGCTAGGTTGATGGGTTCGCCGGCAACGCCTGCCGGAAGGTTTGCACTGCTCCCGGCAGCACCCGCATTACCCGCCAGGTCGGTGTAGCTGTTCGCGGTAACGTCGACTTTCACGCTACCGCCCAGCGTTCTAGTCAGTGTCGCCGTGTAGGTATCGCCGTCTACCTGCGTGAAGTTACTCCAGGTTCCGCGAGGCGTTGCCCCTGATGCACTCACCGTGACGTCCGAAAGGGTGAAACCGATCACTGCCTTACTGAACTGGAATGTTACTGTCGACACTGAGCCGATCGAACTCCCTAAGGCCGTCCCCGTCACTGTAGGTGCCACGGTATCAACTGGAGTCTCAACTACGTTCTGCACGTTTACCGTAATTGTCTGGGTGTCGGTTCCGCCATTGCCGTCGGCCACCAGAACGTCCACAACATAAGCATTGTCACCGTCAGCACCACCGACATCCTGGGCATTCTCGTAATCCGGCGCCGAATTGAACGTCAGCACCCCAGTCGAACTGATAGAGAATTTGCTGAAGTCCGTCCCGGCCGTATTCAGGATCGAATAACTCAGGGTTTGCGCCGGAAGATCAGCATCGGTCGCCACCACTGTCGTGACCGCAGTGGTGTTCTCTGCCACGTTGACCGAAGCCGTCGCACCGCCACCGTTGGAGGTGATCACCGGGCTGTTGTCGTTGACGCCCGTCACGCTCACGGCGAGCGCCTGGTCGTCAAACAGCGTGCCGTCCGACGCCCGCACAATCACGTCATAGACGTTGTTCGTTCCCGAATCAGTCGGCGCCTCAAAGTTGGGCGCAGAGATAAAGCTCAGCGCGCCTGTGCCTGAGACGATCGAGAACTTCGCGGCATCTGCTCCGCCGACGATGCTGTAGCTCAGGGTTTGCGCCGGAAGATCGGCATCGGTCGCCGCCACTGTTGTGACCACCGTGCTGTTCTCCGCCACGCTGACCGAAGCGGTCGCACCACCTCCGTTAGAGGTGATCGTCGGGGAGTCGTTGCTGCCGTTGATGGTCACCGTCACCGAAGTCGTGGTGCCGTCGGCGCTAAGTACCGTGAAGGTGTCGGTCAGGCTGTCGCCGACATTGAGTGCGTCGAAGGCCGAGTTGGCGATATAGCTCCAGTTGCCCGCGGCATCGATGGCGAAGGTTCCGTTGGTGCCGGCGATACCGGACTGGGCCTGGAAGGTTTCCGGGCTGTCGACGTCGCTGATGGTGAGGGTGCCAGCTGTGGTCAGCGGGGCATTGGTTTCGGTCAGGTTGACGCTGTCGGCGGACAACACCGCGGCATCGTTGGTGCCGAGGATCTGCACGGTGACCGAAGTGAGGGTGCCGTCGGCACTGCTCACGNTCGCTGATGGTGAGGGTGCCAGCTGTGGTCAGCGGGGCATTGGTTTCGGTCAGGTTGACGCTGTCGGCGGACAACACCGCGGCATCGTTGGTGCCGAGGATCTGCACGGTGACCGAAGTGAGGGTGCCGTCGGCACTGCTCACGGCGAAGGTATCGGTGTAGGTGGTGCCGGCGACGAACTCGTTGTGGGCAGAGTCGGCGACATAGGTCCAGGCACCGTTAGTGCCGATGGAGAACTGGCCGTAACTGCCGGTGGTGTTGGACTGCGCGACGAAGGTTGCGGCGCTGTCGACGTCGCTGATGGTCAGGCTGCCGTTGGTGGTCAGCGGGGCATCGGTTTCGGTCAGGTTGGCGATGTCGGCGGACAGCACCGCGGCGTCGTTGGTGCCGAGGATATGCACGGTGACCGAGGTGAGGGTGCCGTCGGCGCTGCTCACCGCGAAGGTATCAGTGTAGGTGGTGCCGGCGACGAACTCGTTGTGGGCAGAGTCGGCGACGTAGCTCCAGGCACCATTGGTGCCGATGGAGAACTGGCCGTAACTGCCGTTGGTGTTGGTTTGCGCGACGAAGGTTGCGGCGCTGTCGACGTCGCTGATGGTGAGGGTGCCGTTGGTGATCAACGGGGCATTGGTTTCGGTCAGGTTGGCGCTGTCGGCGGACAGCACCGCGGCATCGTTGGTCCCGAGGATCTGCACGGTGACCGAGGTGAGGGTGCCGTCGGCGCTGCTCACCGCGAAGGTATCAGTGTAGGTGGTGCCGGCGACGAACTCGTTGTGGGCAGAGTCGGCGACGTAGCTCCAGGCACCATTGGTGCCGATGGAGAACTGGCCGTAACTGCCGTTGGTGTTGGTTTGCGCGACGAAGGTTGCGGCGCTGTCGACGTCGCTGATGGTGAGGGTGCCGTTGGTGATCAACGGGGCATTGGTTTCGGTCAGGTTGGCGCTGTCGGCGGACAGCACCGCGGCATCGTTGGTCCCGAGGATCTGCACGGTGACCGAGGTGAGGGTGCCGTCGGCGCTGCTCACCGCGAAGGTATCGGTGTAGGTGGTGCCGGCGACGAACTCGTTGTGGGCGCTATCGGCGACATAGTTCCAGGCACCGTCCGTGCCGATGGAGAACTGGCCGTAGCTGCCGGCGGTGTTGGTCTGGGTAACGAAGGTCGCGGCGCTGTCGACGTCGCTGATGGTGAGGGTGCCGTTGGTGATCAGCGGGGCATCGGTTTCGGTCAAGTTGGCGATGTCGGCGGACAACACGGCCGCATCGTTAGTGCCGCTGACGGTGACGGTCACCAACTGAGTGGCCACGCCGCCAAGGCCATCGCTGACCTGCACGGTGAACACTTCATTGTGACTTTCGCCAGCCCCCAGCGACTGCACCGCACTGGCAACGCCATCGGTGCCATTTGCCAAGGTGTAAGTCCATTTTCCGGTGTTGTCGACTGCGATTGAGCCGTAAGTACCGGTATTCGTACCGGCGATGCTCCAGGTGGCCGTGGCAGCATGATCGATATCGGCCGAACTGAACTGGCCGCTCACGCTGAGCGTGGTGTCTTCCTGCACCGCACCGGCATCGTTGCCCGTCGCGAAGCTGAGCACTGGCGCATCATTGGTGCCAGTGACGGTGACAGTCACCAACTGAGTGTCCACGCCGCCGAGGCCATCGCTGACCTGGACGCTGAACACTTCGTCATGACTCTCGCCCACCTTCAGTGACTGCACCGCACTGGCGACACCATCGGTGCCATTGGCCAGGGTGTAAGTCCACTGGCCGGTGCTGTCCACCGCGATCGAACCATAAGTGCCGGTATTCGACCCGGCAATGGTCCAGGTTGCCGTGGCAGCATGATCGATATCGGCCGAACTGAACTGGCCGCTCACGCTGAGCGTGGTGTCTTCCTGCACTGCGCCGGCATCATTGCCCGTTGCGAAGCTGAGTACGGGCGCGTCGTTAGTGCCGGTGATAGTGATGATGACAGTCTGCGTCTCCGAGGCAGCGTTAGCCGCGCCGCTATCGTCGGTGGCGACCACCGCGTACGAGAAGGTGATGGTTTCACCCGCACCGAGGAAGTCGAGGTTCTCATTGCTGCTGTAGTCCCAGCTGTTCTGGTCGACCGAGAAACCGGCCACCAGTGCCGAGGCCACGCCCGCATTGAGCACGCCGCCGCTCCAGACGATGTCGTTGTTAGCGGTCTGCGACACGGTCACCGTGTCGGTGCTGTCCAGATCGGCAAAGCTCAGTGCGCCGTTGTCGCTCAGGGTGGCCGTGCCGTTGCCTTCGTTCATCGCGCCGGTGGTGTCGGTAATCGTCAGCGTCGGCTGGTCGTTGGTGCCAGTAATTGTGATAGTCACGGTCTGCACCGCGCCGTCGCCGATCGCCACGTTATAGGTTTGGGTGACGATCTGGCCTTCGCCGAGGAACTGCAGCGCGGCGTTGTTCACCGCAAAGTTCCAGCCCAGAGAACCGCTGCCCGTGCCGGTGCTGTCGCTCAGTGGATCGGTAGTGAAGTTGCCCAGATAGCCGGAAGCGCCCGGTGTGACGGTGACGCTGTGGGTGTCGATCAGGTCGACGTCGGTGAAGGTGATGCTGCCGCTGGCCGCGTAGTCGCCGCTGTCTTCCTTGGCATCGCCGGCCTGTACGCCGCTGGTGATCTGCACCTGGTCGTTGGTGCCGGTGATGGTGATCGTCACGTTCTGCGTGGTCGATGAGCCATGCCCATCATTGATGGTGACCACATAGGTTTCGGTAGCAGTCTGACCCTGGGCCAGGGACTGGGCTGCCGCATTGTTCAGGGTGTAAGTCCAGTCAACGGTGCCGTTGGCTGCATTGGCCGCTTCAGTCACTGCTGCAAGGGCGAAGTTGCCCAGCGCTGTGGTATTGCCTCCCGCCGCCTCGAATGAGGCGGTATGCGTGTCACTCAGATCGACATCGCTAAACGCAATCGTGCCTGTCGCGCTCAGCGAATCGGTCGGACTCGGGGTCGCGTTCGCATCTTCTGTTACCGTGCCGGCCTGTGCGCCAAGGCTCATCGTCACACTGTCATTCGCACCTGCGAATTGCACCTGCGCAGTGGCCCAGCTGAGGGTGCCATTGCCGAGGCGAATCGCATACGTAAAGCTGTCCGTCAGGGACGCTCCGCCAGCAAGCGCCTGGAGTTGCGCCTTGAAAGCAGTCGACAACGTTGCGGCGTCGTAGCCGACCTTGCCATCCGACGTAATCCAGATCTTTGCCCCGTTGAGACTGGTGTCAGTACTCGTCGCCTCAATTCTGCCCGTGTCCTGGATCAGGAGATCGGCCGGAGCATAAACCTTGGTGGCCGTAGAAAGACTGGTCGCGTCATCGAGTGACCACAGTGTCTTTGCGCTACCGCCGAGGTCATTGGACATGACGTCCAGGTACACGACTCCCAGCAGGTCTTCAGTGATGGCCGCGGTGCTCGTGCCAATGACACCTGTAGTGAAAATGTCGTCCTGGGCCTGCGGTGTATTGGAAAGCGAAGTAGCGGTGCCGCCGCTGGTAGTTGTGGTGGTAGCCATGTCTTTCTCCGGAGAATGCTTTTTTTATTGGAATCGCCAGGGACTGCTAACAGGACGAAGTCCCGTGCTTGTGCCGCTCAGGGTGTTCAGGAGTGGTGCGAGGCGGCTGCCGGACATCGTCGGCCAGCTGACGGGACAAGCGCTGCCGGCAGAGGCGCGCGGGTATTGCGGGGGTGGAAAGGCTCGCCGCGCTTGAGCCGCGGATCGCAGGACAAGTCGGGCGAACGTGGACGCCAGCCTGGGGCTGCGCTGCGCATGGCACGCAATAGACTGAGAGTACCCATGTGAAAGGGCCTCCTGGAGAAAGGCTGGGTGAGGCCGTGTTTTGGGGTAGCACCGACTCAGGGATACGGCCTTTCCTGATATCAGTTTGATGTGTGTTTAGTTGTGGGGTCAGGCTTTGTAAAGGTGTTAAGCGAAGGTAACAGTACGATGTGCCAATATTCCGACAGGCGGATGTTTTGGTGTCAATATTACGTCGATCTGTTTTTGGCGAAGAGGGCCGGAAAGGGCCATGGACACTCGACACTGGCGCGGCACGAATGAGCTGAAACCCAAGTGGGGCATGGGCTGGCTGAATCGTACCGGCCCTGAGACTCCATAGAATCTCAGCATTCAGCTGTTAAAAAAGCCCGCCAGGGCATTTGCTTTGGCGGGATTTTTTACGCCCGAACCACCTGACGACTTACTTGGAGAACCTGTCATGACAGCCAAATGCGCAATTGCACTCCCGCCGCTTCAAGGGAACGGGACTACTGGCCGATAACCCGAACAGTCGTTGTCATTTTTATTTCTGGCGGCCGGCAATTGTCATCACGGGTTTATGCGAAATTGCTTGATAGCCTATGGCCTCCCGCTATCATCTGCGCGCCAAAAAAAGGCCGCGAAACCGAGTTCGCCCGTGTCATTGCCTTTGGTTTGTTCTTCTTAAATTGCCTGGAAATCTTCGATGCTGTCGTATCACCAAAAAAGTTTTCTGATCGTCGATGATTTCTCGGACTTCCGCAGTTCCGTCAGGTCCATGCTGCGGGAGCTGGGCGTCAAGGACGTCGACACCGCCGATACCGGTGAACAGGCGCTGCGCATGTGCTCGCAGAAATCCTACGATTTCATCTTGCAGGACTTCCACCTGGGCGATGGCAAGAAGAACGGTCAGCAGGTGCTTGAAGACCTGATGATCGAGAAGCTGATCAGCCATGAAAGTGTGTTTGTCATGGTCACCGCCGAAACCAGCCAGGCCATGGTGCTCAGCGCACTGGAACATGAGCCTGATGCTTACTTGACCAAGCCCTTCAACCGTTCCGGCCTGGCTCAGCGCCTGGAGCGCCTGGAGCAGCGCAAGACGCTGCTCAAGCCAATCCTGCAAGCCCTTGACCGGGGCAAACCGGTTGAAGTGCTCAATGCCTGCATCGCCCTGTGCAAACAAGACATTCGTTATTCGCCGCTGTGCCTGCGTTACCGCGCCGATGCGTTGCGCGACTTGAACCAGAACGAAGCGCTGGAGCGCCTGTACGACAGCATCATTGCCGATCGTCCTTTGCCCTGGGCGTTTGCCGGGTTGGGCCAGTTGCTGTTCAAGCGCGGCCAGGTCAGCCAGGCCAAAGGCATTTACGAAAAAGCCCTGAAAGTCTTCCCGATGATGCCGGCCCTCTACGACGGCATGGCCGATGTGCTGGTCGCCGAAGGGGATACCAAGGGGGCGCAGAGAGTCCTGGAAGAGGCTATTCGCCTGTCGCCGCTGGCGGTGCGCCGGCAAGCGTTGCTGGGCAAGCTGGCGATGGCCAACGAGGATTTCGATACCGCCTCCAAAGCTTATCGCCAGGCCGTGGCCCAAGGGGCGCAGTCGCGTTTCAAGGATGCGGAAAGCAACCTCGGCCTGGCCCATGCCTTGATCAGCAAAGGCAGTGAGAAGGGGCTGGATACCCGGACCCGCCTTGAAATCAACACAACGCTGAGTGCGGTGGCGAAGGAGAACCCTTCCGATCCAGGCCTGCAGATTCGTGCGCGCCTGATGAAAGCCACCAGCCTGCTGCTCAACGATGCCGAAACCGCCGAGAAGCTCACCGAGCAGGCGATGATGCGCCTCGATGGCATGGAGCAGTTCATGAGCGCCGAAGCGGCGCTGCTGGTGGCCAAGCAGCTGCAAATGCTCGGGCAGGCGAGTGCCGGCGCTTCGATGCTGAAGAACTGTGCGGAGATCTACGGCGACGATCCGACCGTGATGAAAGGCATCGCCAAGCTGACCGACGACCCGACCATCCTCAACTCCGGCAACGCCGCCGCCGACCTCAACCGTCAGGGCGTACGGGTGTACAAGACCGGCAATCTGGTGGAAGCCCGGGATGTATTCCGCAAAGCTCTGGCATTGCAGCCCAAAAACATCAGTATTGCCCTGAACATGGCGCAGTCGTTGCTGCACGGCACCGACACCAGTGTGCCGTCGGCCGAACTGGAAGAATGTCGCGCCTGCCTGAAAACCGTCGGCCTGATGCCCGATACCGACGCGCGTTATCCGCGCTACCAGAAACTGAAAATCAAGGCGTTCGGCGAATGATCGACAGCGAACCGTCACTCGACTTCTCCACGGTGATTGCCTCCACCGTGCACGACATGAAGAACTCTCTGGCCATGCTGATGCAGGCGCACAGTCAATGGCTGGCGCGCTTGCCCGATCCCGAGCAGCACACCCCGGAGCAGGGCGTGATCGACTTCGAGTTCGCCCACCTCAACGGCATGCTGGTGCAGTTGCTGGGGCTGTACAAACTCGGCGTCAATCAGATGCCGTTGCAACCGGCCTACCATGAGCTGGATGACTTCATTGAGGCGCAACTGGCCTCTCATCAGGAAGTGTTCGCCAGCCGCGGCATTATCGCGACCTATGAAGTGGACCCGTTGAGCCCGCTGGGTTTCTTCGACCGGGAGCTGATTGCTTCGGTGCTCGCCAATTGCATCAACAACGCCATTCGCTATGCGCGCCATGCTTTGTTGATCAGCGTCAGTGATGAGGCCGGGCAACTGGTGCTGACCATCAACGACGATGGCGAGGGTTATCCGCCCGAGATGATCGAACGTCAGGCCGATTACGTGCAGGGCATCAACCACAGCAGTGGCAGCACCGGCCTGGGCCTGTACTTTGCCGGGCGGATTGCCGCATTGCATCAGCGCAATGGTGTGGGTGGACGCACAGAAATCAGCAATGGCGGCCCATTGGGCGGCGGCGTGTTCAGCCTTTACCTTCCCTGAGTACCTTTTTGTTTGACGCTGCTTGATATTCCGAACAGCCGGAGCCTATTTTGTACGAGTCGCCGTTCGCGGCTCGTACAACAACAAGGATTGCGTCATGACAACCGATGGCCATCGTTCACTCGCGCAGCGATTGACGGGCATTGATGAGATTGAATGTGTCACGCCGGACCTGAACGGCGTACCACGCGGCAAGGTGATGACCGCCGAAGGATTTCTTGAAGGGCGGCGTTTGCAGATGGCGCGGGGTGTGCTGCTGCAATGCATCATGGGCGGTTATCCGCCGGCGCGCTTTTACGGCAGTGATGATGGCGACCTGGCACTGGTGCCTGATCCCGCGCAGATCCACCGTTTGCCCTGGAGTTCGCAGCCTCGGGCACTGGCCATTTGCGATGCGCACGAGCTGACTGGTGAGAGTTCGCCATTGTCGACCCGCGGCCAACTCAAGGCCGTGATCGCTCGATACGCCGCCCTGGGGCTGGCGCCGGTGGTGGCGACCGAGCTGGAGTTCTTCGTCTTCGCGCCCAACCCTGACCCGACGCAACCCTTCCAGCCGCCACTGGGCCTGGACGGTCGTCGCGAGGACGGTCATTCGGCGTTCAGCGTCAGTTCCAATAACGGCTTGCGGCCGTTCTTCAATGAAGTCTACGAATGCATGGCGGCGCTGGGCTTGCCGCGCGATACCTTCATGCACGAGATGGGCGTCAGCCAGTTCGAGATCAACCTGCTGCACGGCGATCCGCTACTGTTGGCCGACCAGACTTTGTTGTTCAAGCATCTGCTCAAAGAAGTGGCGCTCAAGCATGGCCTGACCGTGGTCTGCATGGCCAAGCCGTTGGCGCACACGCCGGGCAGTTCGATGCATATCCACCAGAGCATCGTCGAGATCGGCACCGGGCGTAACGTGTTCAGCGACAAGGCCGGCGCGCCGACCGCGACCTTCCGTCATTTC
Source organism: Pseudomonas sp. JL3 (assembly GCF_031570575.1). Classification (NCBI taxonomy): domain Bacteria; kingdom Pseudomonadati; phylum Pseudomonadota; class Gammaproteobacteria; order Pseudomonadales; family Pseudomonadaceae; genus Pseudomonas; species Pseudomonas sp. JL3. The sequence continues at coordinate 9,763 of NZ_JAKWJK010000033.1, read as the reverse complement.
ATCGGCGGTCAGCAGGCCGGCCTGGCGGATTTCACCGCGCTGTTTGCGCCGAACGTGAACTCCTATCAGCGCCTGTGCCATCCTTACGCATCGCCGAACAATGCCTGCTGGTCCCACGACAATCGTGCGGCCGGATTGCGCATTCCGGCCAGTTCACCGGTCGCTCGTCGGGTCGAAAACCGCTTGCCGGGGGCCGATGCCAATCCGTATCTGGCGATCGCCGCGAGCCTGGCCTCGGGGTTGTATGGCATCGAGAACAAACTGGAGCCGAGCGAGCCGATCCAGGGTGAGTTCGTGGTGCCGGATAATCTTTCGTTACCGTGTACCTTGCATGCCGCTCTTGAACGTCTGAAACGTAGCCAATTGGCGAAGGAACTGTTCGGCAAGGAGTTCATCGAAGGCTACATCGCTTCGAAGACGATGGAGTTGACCAGCTTCTTTGATGAAATTACTCCCTGGGAACGGCGTGTTCTAGCAGCCCAGGCCTGACGACCCGTCGCCGTCGGGCTATCGTTGTCGATAGCCCGATACTCACTGCAAGGAGCCGCTCGGAACGCCGATGCGCCAAATCTTGAAATCTTTTCGGGGGCTTTATTTCGCCTCGCTGATGATGTTGATCGGCTCGGGCCTATTGAGTACTTACCTTGCCCTGCGCCTGGCGGCCGATAAAGTCGACAGCCTGTGGGTCGGCGCCTTGATGGCGGCCAACTATTTCGGCCTGGTGCTGGGCGGCAAGATCGGCCATCGGCTGATTGCCCGGGTCGGGCATATTCGAGCTTATTCAGCCTGCGCCGGGATCGTCGGCGCGGCAGTGCTGGGCCATGGCCTGGTGGACTGGTTGCCCGCGTGGCTGTTTCTGCGGGTGATCGTCGGCCTGGGCATGATGTGCCAGTACATGGTGATCGAAAGCTGGCTCAATGAGCAGGCAGAAGCCAATAAGCGCGGAGTGGTATTCAGCGGCTACATGATCGCCTCGTACCTGGGGCTGGTGTTGGGTCAGCTGATTCTGGTCATGCACCCGGGCCTGGGTCTGGAGCTGCTGATGCTGGTCGCCCTGTGTTTCGCCCTGTGCCTGGTGCCGGTGGCCCTGACGCGGCGGATTCACCCGGCGCCTTTGCACCCGGCGCCGATGGAGCCACGGTTCTTCATCAAACGCGTGCCGCAGTCGTTGAGTACGGTGTTGGGGTCGGGATTGATCGTCGGTTCGTTCTACGGTCTGGCGCCGCTGTATGCCTCGCAGCAAGGATTGTCGACCGAACAGGTCGGTCTGTTCATGGGTAGCTGCATTTTTGCAGGCCTGGTGGTGCAGTGGCCATTGGGTTGGCTGTCGGACCGCTATGACCGGGCACTGTTGATTCGCTGTTTCGCGTTTAGCCTGGCGCTGGCTGCGTTGCCCTTGGCAATCATGCGGCAGGTGCCGCTGGAGGTGCTGTTCATCGCCGGGTTTTTCTGTTCGTTGGTGCAGTTCTGCCTGTACCCGTTGGCGGTGGCGTTCTCCAACGACCACGTCGAGGGTGATCGCCGGGTGTCGCTGACAGCGATGTTGCTGGTGACCTACGGTGTCGGCGCGAGTATCGGACCGCTGGTGGCCGGGGTGTTGATGAAGCTGTTCGGCAGTCAGATGCTTTATGCCTTCTTCAGCTTCTTCGCGTTGGTGCTGGTGTGGAGAATTCGCCCGAAAGCGGTCACCAACTTGCATCAGGTGGACGATGCTCCACTGCATCACGTGGCCATGCCGGACAGTATGTCGAGTTCGCCACTGGTCGCTTGCCTGGACCCGCGAGTCGATGAGCAGGTGGTACAGGATCAAATGCAGAACCCGGTCACCCCGGAGGCTGATTTCAATCCGGATGCCGAGCCCGAGCCCGAAATCGAAGCTGAAACAGATTTGGAATCAGAAGACCCAGACACAGGGCGCGAGCAAAGCTTTACCGAAGCGAGGCCTTGATCAAGGCATAAAAAAACGGGCAGTCACCGCAAGGGACTGCCCGTTTTTTATGGGAGGGGCGTATCAGAAGTCGTCTTTATCGAAACGACGCGCTTCGCGCTGAAGTTGATAGACGAACCGCTCGACCTGCCGTTGCACCAGGCCGCTCATGTTGTGAAAACGCACGCCGGCGAAGGTGGTGTTGATCTTTTCTTCGAAGTGCAGGTAACGCAGTTCGACCGGTGTCGTCATGCTGCCGAAGGGCAGGGCGGCGACGAAGCGCTCATAGACCTGGCCCAGTTGCAGCCTGGCGGTGATGTCGCCCTCGAAGCGCAACTTGCAACCGGTGGCAGAGATGTCCAGCAATTTGCCATTAATGGGCGACTTGAGTTTGTCGCCACCCAGTTCGACATTGACCAGTTGCGCCAGCTTCAGCGCAGCGCGAAAAGCATTGCGGCGCTGGTGGTAAACCACCTCATCGGGCAACGCGCCACGGTAGCAGCGGCCATCGCCGGATTCGTCGATGGTTAGTGGGCCATTGCTTTCCCAGGCGATGCGCACACCGTCGTGAAAGCCTTCGACCTTGAACGGTTCGCCGGCCAGCAGAAAGCGTTCGCCGTCGCGCGGGATCATTTCGTCCAGGGCGATCATGTTGCTGTCACGGTCGATGTCCACCAGATAACTCTGGAAGCGCTGGCTGCGCTCATGGAACGTGATGATCAGCGGGTCATGGCTGTCTTGCAGCTGACGCAGATTGCCGGAGATTTCCAGGGGCGTAGTGAGCACCTTGGGTGGCTGCGGAGCATCTTCCGCGTTTAAGGCATTGAACACGGGGCATCAATCTCCAGACAAAATATGACTACTGGCCAGCATTCTGCCAGCATGTTTCGCGTCTTGATAGAGCGTGCTCATTGAAAGGCTCAAGCCTGACTGAGCGGACGTGGTTTTGCGAGTTTGGAGGTTGAGCCGCGGGCATCGTAGAGCGCTGGTGGCTCTCCGCCGGTGAGGATCTTCAGCTGGTTGGCCGTGGCGGCCTGCTGCACCAGAATCGACTGGCCATTATTAACGTTGGCGGCCTGGCACTGTGCCAGGAGGTCAGTCAGCACATCGCTCTGTGCCAGTAATTGGTCGCCAATGCTCGAATGGCTGGCAAGTTGCTCCAGGCCCTGGCGATTGGTCGGCAGGTTGAGGCTGGCGAGGATTTCACTGCGCTTGCGGCCATGCTGTTCGAGCAAAATGATCAATGCCTGTTTCTGCGCCAGAATCTCTTCAAGCAGTGGCATGTCGCGACCGTGCAGCGCGAGGGACTCGGTTTGCAGCAGCTCCAGCAGGTGTTGCGCCGGGGCAAAGTCGTCGATGATCAGTTGCAGTAAATTAGTGTCGTGCATGGCTGGCCTTGGGTTTTAAGCGTCCAAAAGCCTGGCGCGGGCCGTGGCCTAGCGCTGGGCTTCGAAGTTGAGCAGTTTGCTGGCTACACGGTTGCTGTCGACTTTATAGCTGCCATCGGCAATCGCTGCTTTCAACTCGGCCACGCGGGCTTTGTCGACGGCAGGCTGATCGCGCAGCTTGTCAGTGACCTTCTGCAACTGTTGAGCCTCATTGCTGAGGTGTACCGATTCCCCGCTTTGGGTGGCACTGGCCTGTTCGGCCGGGGTATTCAGCGGCGTGGATTGACCGGCTTCGGCGGTTTCCTTGGCGGCGCTGGTACGTGTACTGCCCGTAAGTGACGAGGAGCTGTTTAAACGACTGAAATCGATGACCATGACAAAAAACCTCTGGGTATTTGGACGCTTGCCATGTTTTCGGCTCTTCCCCGGAAAACTTTAGGCCCATTTATTGATGAGCGTGCATGCGCCAGCGCGTCTTCCACATGCGGCACAGTTTAGGGAACAGCCTCGGGCAGCGCCATATCTTCACGAACAGAGATCCTACATGGCCACTTCCACCTGGCCGGGCGCGGTGACTTGCGCCTTGATGACCCGCTGGGAGTTAAGGTTTTTCACCCGAATCTGTTCGCTCATGCCGCCGTTGGACAGCGCTTCACCCGGCATACGTACACTGAGCGTACCACTGCGGGCGGTAATCACCACCTGATCGCCCTTGCGAATCACTTCCGCCTGTTCGAGGTGCACCAGGGTAATGACCTGATCGGCGACCATTGGTCGGGTAAGTTTTTGCCCGATCGCCTGATCGACGGAGGTCAGAAAACCCTGATTTATCAGGCTGATATCGCGCTCGCGCAGGGTCACGTCCTGAGGCTCGATAATCCCTGTGCGTTTGAGGGGGCGAGTGGTGGTCACGATGTCGCGAAACAGCCGTACTTGAGCGGGGACGAAGACTGTCCAGGGGGATGCGCCCTCGCAGCGAACCTTGACCGTTACCCGGCCCAGAGGCCTCGCGGGGCTCTCGAGGGTGGCTGTCAATTCCTTGTCGCACATAGGCATGCGCAGGCGCGGATCGAGCCGGTTGACCTCGATCTCGTAGCGTCCTTGCGTTTGACTGCTGGCCAGATAGTCCTCTACGGTGAATTCAAGAAAGCCCTGGGTGACGCCGATAAGCATGTCAGGCAAGGTAACCGTATCAGCAAGGGCAGGGCTGCCAGCGTTGAACAGGCAGACGGCCGACGCCGCGCAGAGCAATCTGCGGCAGGTTGATGTCAGGCGTCGGAAAAATGTCGGTTCTGTGTTCATAAGAGTTAAAAAGCAAGCGCCGTGCCGTTTCGTGATGAATGTGCGTCGCAACACACTTAGCGTTGGTGTAGGAGTCTGGGCATGGCTGGTGTAATGGATTCGGTGAACCAGCGCACGCAACTGGTAGGGCAGAATCGCTTGGAGCTGTTGTTGTTCCGTCTCGACGGCCAGCAGCTGTATGGGATCAACGTGTTCAAGGTTCGTGAGGTGCTGCAATGCCCCAAGCTGACCTTGATGCCCAAGTCCAGTCCTGTCGTGTGCGGTGTGGCAAATATCCGGGGGGCGACCATTCCGATCCTTGATCTGGCAATGGCGACCGGTTCCGGAGCGCTGAAAGATCAAAGCAATCCCTTCGTGATCATCACGGAGTACAACACCAAGACTCAGGGTTTCCTGGTTCGGTCGGTAGAGCGCATCGTCAATATGAACTGGGAGGAGATTCATCCGCCACCCAAGGGTACCGGGCGCGATCACTACCTGACGGCTGTGACTCGGGTCGACAATCAGCTAGTCGAAATCATCGACGTCGAGAAGGTGCTGGCGGAAGTGGCGCCGACGCCGGAAGCGATTTCGGTGGGCGTGGTGGATGTCGAGACTCAGCACAAGGCATTGTCCTTGCGCGTGCTGACGGTCGATGACTCGTCGGTGGCGCGCAAACAGGTGACCCGTTGCCTGCAGACGGTCGGTGTCGAAGTGGTGGCGTTGAACGACGGTCGGCAAGCGCTGGATTACCTGCGCAAACTGGCCGACGAGGGCAAGAAGCCGGAGGAAGAGTTCCTGATGATGATCTCCGACATCGAGATGCCGGAGATGGACGGGTACACCCTGACGGCCGAGATCCGCAACGACCCACGCATGCAAAAGCTGCATATCATCCTGCATACTTCGTTGTCGGGTGTGTTCAATCAGGCGATGGTCAAGAAGGTCGGTGCCGATGACTTTCTGGCCAAGTTCCGTCCTGATGACCTGGCATCCCGGGTAGTCGACCGGATCAAAGCAGCAGATAACAGCTAGGGGCCTTCTGCCCCTGGCGGTCAACACGATTTAAGAGGCGGCATCTTTGTCTACGGGTAATTTGGATTTCGAACAGTTCCGGGTCTTCCTGGAAAAAGCCTGTGGCATTTTGCTCGGTGAAAACAAGCAATACCTGGTCTCGAGCCGTCTCAACAAACTGATGGAACAGCAGGGCATCAAATCGCTGGGTGAGCTGGTTCAGCGCATCCAGACCCAGCCGCGCAGCGGTTTGCGCGAGATGGTGGTGGATGCCATGACCACCAACGAAACCCTGTGGTTTCGTGACACCTATCCGTTTGAGGTCCTGAAGAACAAGGTCTTGCCTGCAGCGATCAAGGCAAGCCCCGGCCAGCGCCTGCGGATCTGGTCGGCGGCGTGTTCGTCGGGTCAGGAACCGTATTCGCTGTCGATGTCCATCGATGAGTTCGAACGGGTCAACATGGGCCAGTTGAAGATGGGCGTGCAGATCGTTGCCACGGACCTGTCCGGCACCATGCTCACCAACTGCAAAACCGGCGAGTACGACAGCCTGGCCATCGGCCGCGGTCTGTCGCCCGAGCGCCTTCAGCGTTACTTCGACCCGAAAGGGCCGGGACGTTGGGCCATCAAGGCGCCGATCAAGAGTCGGGTGGAATTTCGCTCGTTCAACCTGCTGGACAGCTACGCGAGCCTGGGCAAGTTCGACATCGTGTTCTGCCGCAACGTGTTGATCTACTTCTCCGCCGAGGTGAAGAAAGACATCCTGCTGCGCATCCACAGCACGCTGAAGCCGGGCGGTTATCTGTTCCTTGGCGCATCCGAAGCGCTGAACGGTTTGCCGGATCATTATCAAATGGTCCAGTGCAGCCCGGGGATCATTTACCAGGCGAAGTGATTCGTTGGTGGCATACAAAAAAACGGGAGTCCTCAGGGAGCTCCCATTTTTTTATGCCTGATTTCGCATTCCCGCCGCATCACCTGTAGGAGCGATGTCGTTCGTGAGAAGCGGCAGAAAAGCGGCAGGCGGCGGAAGTCGGTTGCCGCTTTTCTGGCATTGCCGCCTTGCCACCGCGCGCAAAGCCCCGGTTTACGGGCTTTTCTGAATTGGCACGCCGCTTGCTATGTCCATCGTACGAAAAATCAGGTCACCCGAAGGTTTCCGACATGAGCATCAGCTTCGATAAAGCGCTCGGTATCCACGAACAAGCCCTGGGCTTCCGCGCCCAGCGTGCCGAAGTCCTGGCCAACAACATCGCCAACGCCGACACCCCGAACTATAAGGCTCGGGATCTGGACTTCTCGAAAGTGCTCGCCGAGCAGAACGAGAAAACCAAAAACGGCAAGTTCGCCTTGAACATGACCAACAGTCGTCACATCGAAGCTGAAGGCATGGGCAATGGCGACGAGTCGCTGATGTATCGCACGCCGATGCAACCGTCGATCGACCAAAACACCGTAGACGCCCAACTGGAACAGTCGAACTACGCGGAAAACGCGGTCAACTTCCAGGCCAGCTTCACCCTGCTCAACAGTAAATTCAAAGGGCTGGTATCAGCCCTGCGTGGAGAGTAAGTCATGTCCCTTGCCAGTGTTTTCAACATCGCCGGTAGCGGCATGAGTGCCCAGACCACTCGTCTGAACACCGTCGCCTCGAACATCGCCAACGCCGAGACCGTCTCGTCGAGCATCGACCAGACCTACCGTGCCCGTCACCCGGTATTCGCCACCATGTTCCAGGGTGGCCAGAGCGGCGGCAGCGATTCGCTGTTCCAGAACCAGGACGCTGCCGGTCAAGGCGTACAAGTGCTGGGTGTGGTCGAAGACCAGAGCAACCTTGATGCGCGCTACGAGCCGAACCATCCGGCTGCCGATGCCAAGGGCTACGTCTACTACCCGAACGTCAACGTCGTCGAAGAAATGGCCGACATGATTTCCGCGAGCCGTTCGTTCCAGACTAACGCCGAAATGATGAACACCGCCAAAACCATGATGCAGAAGGTCCTGACCCTCGGTCAGTGATAAGGGGCGATTCATATGAGCGTTATCAGCGATGTTCTGGCCAACTCTTCGGTCCAGACCCCCACCACCAAAGACAGCCTGACCTCGGCCGCTACCGGCGGCCAGAAGCTGGGCAAGGACGCGTTCCTGCAACTGTTGGTGACTCAGCTGAAAAACCAGAACCCGCTCGATCCTCAGGACAACAGCGAGTTCGTGGCACAGCTGGCGCAGTTCAGTAGCCTGGAAGGTATTACCACGCTGAACGATACGGTCAGCGGCCTTGCCAGCAGCTACAGCTCCTCGCAAGCCTTGCAGGCTTCTTCGCTGGTGGGCCGTTCGGTCATCGCGCAGACCGACAAAACCATGGTCGACACCTCCAAGAGCCTCAACGGTACCGTCGTGGTGCCAACCTCGGTTCCCGCCGCCACCGTCAAGATCACCAACGCGGAAGGCAAGACCATCCGTACGCTCGAGTTGGGCAGTCAAAGTGCCGGTAACGCCAGTTTCATCTGGGACGGCAAGGACGATGCGGGCGCGGTGGCACCGGCGGGTACTTACACCTTCGGCGCAACGGCCACCATCGACAGCAAGGCGACATCGCTGATTACTTATCTGCCAGCGACCGTTAACAGCGTGACCATCAGCCAGACCGGCGGTGAGTTGATGCTGAACCTGGCAGGCATGGGCAGTGTTGCCCTGTCCAAAGTACAAACCATTGGTATATAGAGCCGACTAACACGGCACAAAGGAGTGGAATATGTCTTTCAATATCGGCCTTAGCGGTCTCTATGCAGCCAACAAACAACTGGACGTGACCGGCAACAACATCGCCAACGTCGCGACCACCGGTTTCAAATCCTCCCGTGCAGAATTCGAAGACGTGTACTCGGCCACTCGCCTGGGTACCGGCAGCAAGACCGTCGGCAACGGCGTGCGTCTGGCCAACGTTTCCCAGCAGTTCGGCCAGGGCGACGTGAACAACACCGGCAACGTGCTCGACATGGGCATCCAGGGCAACGGTTTCTTCATCCTCAGCGACAACGGCTCCCTGAGCTACACCCGTGCCGGTGCGTTCAAGACCGACGCTGAAAACTATGTGGTTGATAACAACGGCAACCGTCTGCAGGGTTATGGTGTCGATGCCAACGGCAAGATCATCAATGGTGTGTTGACTGATTTGAAGATTGATACTTCGAGTCTCAAGCCGAACCCGACGACCCGAATTGACCAAACCCTTAACCTCAACTCGTCGGAATTATCGCCGACCGTGGCTACGTTCAGCCCTACAGATACCAACAGCTATAACAAGACCATCTCCACCAAGGTCTATGACAGCCAGGGCAACGAACACACCATGGATCAGTACTACGTGAAGACGGGTACTAACGCTTGGAAAATGTATACCTACATGGATGGCCGTACTCCATCCGATCCGGCTAACAACACGCTGACTCCACTGACTGCCGACATCGTTTTCAACTCGGACGGTACGGTCAATACTCTGACCGGCAGCGCCGGTTTTGCTAACGTTGGTGGTACGCTGACCATGACAGGATGGAAGCCTGGGGCAATTACAGACGCTACGACCACACCTGTAACCTGGGGCTTGAACGGGGCTGATGCTGCTGCCGCCGGTATCGCGGTGGCCATGACTAAGGTCTCTTCCTATAACTCGCCAACCGCGCGTACTGCCCAATACCAGGACGGCTACGCCACTGGCCAGATCTCCAGCCTGACCATCGACGCCAGCGGCGTCATGACCGCCAACTTCAGCAACCAGCAAACCAAGGCCATCGGCCAGGTGGCTGTGGCGAGCTTCGCCAACGAGCAAGGCTTGCAGCCAATTGGCGGTACGCGCTGGAAAGAAACCTTCTCCTCGGGCGTGGCTGGCGTCGATGCGCCGCAGACTGGCACCCTGGGAGCAATCGTTTCCAATTCCCTGGAAGAGTCCAACGTCAACCTGACCAACGAATTGGTCGAGCTGATCAAAGCCCAGAGCAACTACCAGGCGAACGCCAAGACCATCTCCACCCAGAGCACCATCATGCAGACCATCATTCAGATGACCTGATGCTGGTTGGCGCTGCAGAAAGAGGCCCCTCGTGAGAGGGGCTTTAATGAGATGGTCACCCCCACACCCTGCGAGGGCTACGCT
>NZ_JAKWJK010000032.1:0-23934 GCF_031570575.1 Pseudomonas sp. JL3 | reverse complement strand
CGCATAGACGCCTCGGCGTGGGCGAGTCCATTCAATTACAGAGTTACAGGGATTACAGAACGTCGAGCAGTTCGACGTCGAATACCAGTACGCTGTGCGGCGGAATGCTGCCAACGCCTTGAGCGCCGTAAGCCAGTTCGCTCGGCACGTACAGACGCCATTTGCTGCCGGCGTTCATCAGTTGCAGGGCTTCGGTCCAGCCAGCGATGACGCCGCCAACTGGGAATTCTGCAGGCTGACCACGATCGTAGGAGCTGTCGAACACAGTGCCGTCGATCAGAGTGCCGTGGTAGTGAGTGCGCACCTGATCTTCACGGGTCGGCTTGGCGCCTTCACCTTGAGTCAGCACTTCGAATTGCAAGCCGGAAGCCAGCGTGGTGATGCCTTCGCGCTTGGCGTTTTCAGCCAGGAAAGCCAGGCCTTCGCCAGCAGCAGCTTCAGCCTTGGCTGCAGCTTCGGCTTGCATGATTTCGCGGATCACCTTGAAGCTGGCGGACATTTCTTCCTGACCCACACGGCTTGGCTTGCCGGCGAACGCGTCAGTCAGACCAGCCAGGATCGCGTCCAGGCTAACGCCCGGTGGCGGGTTGTCACGCAGTTGGTCGCCCAACTGACGGCCAATGCCGTAGCTGACGCGGGTTTCGTCGGTGGACAGGTTTACTTCGGACATGACACTGCTCCGCTGTGCGGACGGCCCTGGAACTTGCCGTGCGTGCACAGCGCGTCCCGGAACGCGCCCGGAATCAAAAGGGCGAGCAGACTAGCACAGATGCCGTCACGATGAGCGGCGTCAGCCGCTGTTACACAGAGCGGAAGGTGATCGGTACTTTCAGGCTTTCCTCGGTGCTGGCTCCACACATTTCGTCTTGAACCGAGGTATGCACAATGTTGAACGACAACTTGGGAAAGGCATGAAGCACCTCACGCGCATGCTCCACCGAGCGCAGATGCAATACCTCGCCATGGGCATCGCGCAATGGATGCGCCGCGCCACTGATCCGCGCCTCCAGCACGTAGAACACCCCCTCCATCGAAATCAGGTTCAATTCATCGACTTTTCCGGCGACGGCATACGCATTCAACTCTTGCAGGTTCATGTGCGCACCTCAGGCAGTGGCGAGCCAGGATCCTTACATGGATATGCCTCGACGCGCCAAAGCACAAGCCACCCACGACACCGCCCGTCTGTTTCACACCGCTCCTACAGGGATTGTGCAGATCAGTGCTTGGTCAGCTTGTCCAGATAGCCCATGGCAAACGCCGACACCACGAAGGTCATGTGGATGACCACGTACCACTTCAAATGCTCGGGATCGACGTTCTTGGCGTCCATGAAGATCCGTAGCAGGTGGATGGACGAAATCGCCACGATGGACGCTGCGACCTTCATCTTCAACGAAGACGAGTCCATGGTGCCCAGCCAGTTGAGCTTTTCCTTGCTGTCGTCGATATCCAGTTGAGAAACGAAGTTCTCGTAGCCGGAAATCATCACCATCACCAGCAAACCGCCCACCAGCGCCATGTCGATCAGCGACAGCAGTACCAGAATCAGATCCGACTCGGCCATCGAGAACACGTTAGGGATGACGTGGAAGACTTCCTGGAAGAATTTCAGTGCCAACGCCAGCAAGCCCAGGGACAAACCGAAGTAGATCGGCGCCAGTAACCAGCGGGAGGCGTACATTGCATTTTCGATAAAGCGTTCCATTGAATCTCACACAAGGGGCTGGAAATGGCGGCGAGTATAACAGCCACCTGTTACACCCAGAAACCGTCTGAAAATCCGCAACCTGCGTGTGTGTGACAAAGTTTTTCTGCTAGTGTCCAGATGATTGACAGGTCAGCGACGTCGGACAGGAAGACTGGAAATGGATGTGCGATTGCCGTTAACGAGTGCCGGACTTTGCCTCACGTTGCTGCTCGGAGGTTGTTCACCCAGCGATGAGAAACGTCAGGTCAGCCTCGAAGAAAAAATCGCACAGTTCGAACAATCCCTGGAAACGATCGAGGACCCCAAACTCAAGGATGCCGTGGCCGAACTCGGCGGTTCGCTGTTGTTACTCGAGCGCGCGCAACTCAAGCTCGACACCAAACCGGTGGTCACCGAATACGGGGAAGACGCCCTCGCCGTGCTCAAGCACTACCCCACGCCCCAGGCGCTGGTCGACACCTACATCAACGGTCTGTTCGTGCTGCACAAGGAGTCCAGCTCGGATTACCTGACCGACCTGCAGCCAGTATTCCCCTTCAACTTCAACATTCCGGGCGCGTTTGTGTTTCCTCATGGCCTGGAATGGCAATCAGTGACCCTGAGCAACAAGCGCGTCATCGCCTTCCAGCCGGAATGGTCGGAAACCGATCCCGGCATTCAGCTGAGCCCCTCGAGCTCCAACCTGACCAACCCCGATGATTTGACGGTGACCTATCCCTTTATCGAAGGCCTGGATGTGGACAAGAAGAACCAACCACAACCGGTGAGCCTGCAAGGCAAGGTGGAAGTCATCGCCCCGCGCCGGCTCTACAGCTTCGATCTGACGAAAAAGGACGTCGGCCAGACTCGCACTAACGACAATCTCAGTGTCACCTTATTGAAACTGGCCAATAACTACGCCGAAATCGAATTCAGTAACAGCGCGCCGTTGGCCCCCGAGGTACGGGAGATATCACTCAACCCACTGATCGTTCAGGCCAGGGACGCCACCGGGCAATTCCTCTCGCGCTCAGGCGCAATCAACGAAACCGCCGCGCAAATTGAGTTTTATCAAAAACAATTGGCGAAAATGCAACAACAGAAGGCCTGGAGCGAAGCGTTCGAAAAACAGCTTGATGACGAGCAGCGCGCGTTCGAAAAGCAACAAACCCGGCATTACACCAAGGTGTACTTCAACGGGCCGATCGACACCGTCGAAGTCAGCCTGCTGGACTTCTCGGCGGTCACGGTGACCCGCAAGGAACTGGACCTGCCAATACGCCGCTTCGACCCGCACACCACGGAAAAAACCATCCAGCCACTGACCTTGCCGGTGGTGGTGTATGACGACCAGGCTGCGATTTGGCTCAAGGGCGCAACGTTGAGCGAGGAGCAACTGAAAAAGAGCATCAGCATCAGTCAGTCGGTGGATGACCCGAGTGCCGCGCGCATCGAATTCAATCATCCCAGAAGCTTCAATGACGAGCTGCTCGGAACCTCCTTCAATCCCGGTGAAAGCCCGGTGACGTTCTTTACCCAAGACCGCAATGGCCAGCGCGATGGGCCGATCGAGCTGCCGCCGGAGGCGTATCAGGTCGATCCGTTACGCGGCGACATCACCTATGATCTGAACCTGTTTCCAGAAACCCCTGCCTACGTTGTGGGTTCCATGCCGCACTTCCTGGCGACTATCGACCAGCAAACGTACGACGCCCGCCAACTGCCCAAAGGCCTGGAGTTCAAAGGGAATGCGTTGGTGGTTGATCTGAAGCTGTTTCCCGCCCAGGACTGGCGCTTTTTCGCCAAGGACGACAGCGGCAACTATTTGAAGGAGATTCTTTCGGTCATTCACGACGCCAGCGCGCAAGGCCCGGCGTTATTTGCAGTGCATTACCTCTATGGCCAGCCCACACGTCTGGAAACTTATCAGCGAACCAACCTCACCACCGTGCAATATGGGTTTGAGGTCAAACTCGACAAGGCTGAGCCAGGCAACCTTGATCAATAGTCTGTTCAGTGCTCGGGCCGAAACTCGGGACCGCTAAGGTTGCGGTAACGACCACCATTGATCTCTCGCAACTGGGCTTGCAGATGCAGACACCAGATTTGCGGGTCGTCGGCCAGCTCATAGCCATGCAAGGTCAGACTTTCAACGATGGTGTCGAGGATCGATTCAGCCACGACCGGCCCACGGAACGGGCCTTGGGCCTTGATGGCAGAAGGTTGCTCGCCGGCCATTCCGGCGGCGAAGAGCAAGGTCCACATGCCCGTATCTCCCGCCAGCGGGCGGATAGCACATTCGATACGGGTCACAAGGCCCAGGCATTGACGGGTGAGGCAGAGGTTGCGCGACATGGCGGCGACCCTCGGTAGATCCGGTCTTCAGCCTCCACGGGAAGGCTGTCTCGATCCAGTGATTACTGTCGATATCCTTGAGCAGATAATAGAAGAAAAGTCTGGTTCGCACGCGAACCGAGACCAGAAGGTGCCGAGTGGTCACTGCGTGAATATTGACGCCAGAATTGTGGCGAAACCCTGACCCCACGGATTGAGGCTAGCTGAAAAAATCGCAGCCTGCGGCAACGCCTACGCCGAACGCGTTTTCCCTGCAGGAGCTGCCGAAGGCTGCGATCTTTTGCTTCACATCAAGCCGGTTTGATTTCCAGCATGGCTTCCTGCGCCATCTCCTTTTCGGCTTCCTTGAGGTCTTCCTCGCTGATCATTTCCGCGATCACCCGCAAGCGTTCCACCACCCGTGCATTGATGCTGCCTTCAGGGAATTCGCCATTCTCATTCGGCGCACCGGCCGGCTCGCCGACCAACAGGCTCAGGGCTTCGTCGGCCTGTCGCACTGCGTAGACATGGAACTGCCCCGCCCGCACCGCCGCCAGCACCTTCTCGTCGAGCATCAGCGTGGCGACGTTGGCGTGAGGAATGATCGCCCCTTGCTCACCGGTCAGGCCACGGGCTTCGCAGAGTCGGAAGAAACCTTCGATCTTCTCGTTGACCCCACCCACCGCCTGCACTTCACCGAACTGGTTGATCGAACCGGTAATCGCAAAGCACTGCTTGAGCGGGGTTTTCGACAAGGCCGAGATCAGCGTACAAGCTTCACCCAGGGACGCGCTGTCGCCGTCGACATAACCGTAGGACTGCTCCAGGGCGATGCTAGCGGAAATCGCCAGCGGGAATTCCTGGGCATAACGGCTGCCCAGATACCCGGTGAGGATCATCACGCCCTTGGAGTGAATCGGCTGGCCGAGGTTGACCTCGCGCTCGATGTCGACGATGCCGCTGCCGCCCGGATAAACCGTAGCGGAAATCCGCGCCGGTACCCCGAAGGCTGAATCACCGACTTCCAGCACCGTCAGCCCGTTGCACTTGCCAACGGCCGCGCCATCGGTGTCGATCAGAATGATCCCCGCCAGCATGTCATCGAGAATCCGCGCCGAAACGCGCCCGGTACGGGTCGCCTTGGCTTTGAGCGCACGCTCGATGTGCCCGGCGTCGGTCATGTCGTCACCCGCCAGGTCGCGAATGAAATCCGCCTCGCTCACCAGTTGGAACAGATCGCCGATCCGCGCCGACAAACGCCCCTGGTGCTCGGCCAGACGCGCGCTGTAAGTCGCCAGACGCGCCACCGCATCGGCGGTCAGCGGCGCCATGCCTTCTTCCGAGGTACGGGTTTTGAGCAACTGAGCGAACTGCTCCAGGCTCTCATCGACCATCGGAATGTCTTCATCGAAATCTACCAGGACACGGAACATCTCCTGGAAGTCCGGATCGAGGTCTTGCAGCGTGTAGTAGAGCTGCCGGGCGCCGATGATGACGACTTTGACCTGCAACGGAATGTGTTGCGGTGTCAGCGTCACGGTGGCCAGACGGCCCAACTCACCCAGAGGCGATTCCATTTTCAGCTTGCGCGATTGCAGGGCGCGTTTGAGTGCATCCCAGACAAAAGGCTCGCTGAGCATTTTTTCCGCTTCGAGAATCAGGAAACCGCCATTGGCCCGGTGCAGCGCACCCGGTCGCAGCTGCCGATAGGTGGTGTAAAGCGCCCCCTGATCGGTGCTGTATTCAATACGGCCAAACAGATTGTCGTAGGTCGGGTGCGGCTCGAACACCACTGGCGCACCGCCGCTGTGCGGATGCCCGACCACCAGGCTCGGGGCGTATTGCTCTTCAAGCAATTTGCGGGCGATGGCGTCGGTCTTGCTGTCGTCCACCAGTTGCTCGACCACTGTTTTGAGCAGGTACACCTGCATTGCTTGCAGGTAACCGCAAACCCCTGCGTTTTCCGCGTACTTTTCCGACAGCGGCGCGAGCAATGGCTGCAAGGCCAGGGTGATGGTTTCTTCGTTGAGCTGACGCAGTTGATTGCTCGACTCACGCTTCCATTGCGGCAGGCTGGCAAGCTCTTCGTTCAGCCGCTCTTCCAGCCCGGAAATATCGTCATGAAAACGTTCGCGCTCGGCTTCCGGCAACTGGGCGAATTCCGCCTCATCCAGCGCCTTGCCTTCGCTCATCGGGGTGAAGGCGATGTTGCTGCTGTCGCGGTAGAGCGCGACCTCTTTCTCCAGCGCCAGACGCTCGATCACATCCAGTGCACGGTCATAACGCTGATTGAAAGCCCGGTCGATGGCGCTTTTCTTCTGCTGATAGGACGGGTGCTCGAACACCGCCGGAAAGGTCGCCAGCAGATTGTCGATCAAACCGTTGATGTCACCGATGAAAGCACCAGCGGTGCCCGAAGGTAATTCCAGGGCGCGAGGCTCGCGCGGTTCATCGAAATTATTGACATAGACCCAATCCGCCGGGGTCTGCAGGCGTTTGCCTTCGGCCTTGAGATAGCGTTTGACGAACGAAAACCGGCCGGTGCCGGGCTCGCCCATGACGAATACGTTGTAACCGGGGCGTGGCATGGCCACACCGAACTGCAAGGCTTCGACCGCACGTTCCTGGCCAAGCACACCGCGGAAGGGCTCCAGATCATTGGTGGTAGAGAAGCTGAACTGTTCAGCGGAAAACGGACGGGTCAGCGCTTCAGGCGCTAGACGCAAGCTGGCAGCAACAGGATCAGGCATCGGGCTTCCTTACATCAGGCGGGGCAGATAGCGGCATTCTGGCGCTGCCTGTACCTCACTGGCAAGGCACGCGCTTAGACAAAGTGCCAACCCCGGGCCGAGCAGCTCAAAATCAAGGTTTTCAACGAATGTTTCGCAAAAAGTAACGGAACCCCTGGAACGTGCCTAAACTCCAAACTGCGCGGCTGGAACTAGGGGGCGTTCTCAATTGGTTTCCCCGCCGCGCCGGGTCTGCTGTTGTGCAGGGCAAGGCGCGAGAAGCGTGGTTTGGTCATTCCAAATAAGCTTGGAGCAACGCAGCCCAGCACAACAGCAGGCCCGGCCCTTCGGGTTGTGCCTTAACGCAGGCCAGACTGCGTTGCAGGCCTTGGAAAGGGAACAACCAATCCCAGCGGCCTGCGCCTTGCCTGGCCCGCTTTAAGGCAACAACGCGGTGGGGAAACCAATTGAGAACGCCCCCTGTAACCGGCCCACTGGCACCATTAGGGGCCAGCACCCTGTCCATTGGTATGCACACAAAGAGAACATAGCTATGAAACGGATTCTTCTCGGTACTCTCTTCACCGCTGTATCCATCAACGCCATGGCTCAGGCGCCAGGCGGTCCGGACTGTGGTTGGGGCAACATGCTGTTCGAAGGTCAGCGTGGCACCCCGGCACACTTCCTGGCATCCACCACCAACGGCACTTCCGGTAACGCAACGTTCGGTATGACCTCTGGTACCAACGGTTGCTCGACCAATGCCTCGCTGACCTATGGCGGCAAATCCTGGATCGCCATGAATGGCATGATGAACGAGCTGTCCGAAGACATGGCTAAAGGTCAGGGCGAAGCGCTGACCACTTACGCCGTGGTACTGGGCGTGGCACCGGAAGACCGTGCGCACTTCGCCGCTGTGACTCATCAGCACTTCCAGCAGATCTTCAGCAAAGCTGACGTGACCGCTGATGACGTGCATACCAACACCCTGGCCGTGCTGAAAAGCGATCCTCGTCTGGCCAAGTACGCCACTCAAGCTTAAGCTCGATCCATCCCGCTCCTTTTGGGGAGCGGGTTTTATTTTTTTGACCTGTCGTGCTTTGGGTCTTTTCCCCGATCTCTTTTTTTCGAAAAGCTAAGTTGCCCACTATGCTCAAACGCCTTGCCTGGCTGGCGCTCTGTGTCTGCGCCCCATTGTTTGCCGCGCCACACATCGACAATCAACGTTTGCAGCAACTGGCCAACGACCCCTTCTGGATTTCCCTGGGTCATTACGAAGCCGCCAAGCTCGGTGGCTGGCGCAGCTATGTCAGCGACAAGAAATTCTTTCTCGCCCCCGATGGCAACGAACACCCCGACCGTGAACTGGCGGCGACCGTGCAGGCGCTGTATGCCCCGGCCAGTGCCGGTGAGCAGCATGCCCAATGCGTTTACCCGGCCCGCACCCGCTGGCTCAAGGCGCAACTTGCGCTGAGCGACCTGCCGACGCCGGACTGTGCCGAGTTCAAGCAATGGTTCAAGGATGTTGCGCCCCACAGCGCGGTGATGATTTTCCCGGCGGCCTACCTGAACAGCCCATCGTCGATGTTTGGCCACACCTTGCTGCGCATCGATCAGGCCAATGTGCAGAGCGACAAGACGTCGCTGCTCAGCTACGCGATCAACTTCGGCGCCTACATCGAAGGTTCGGACAACAGCATTCTGTACGCCTGGAAAGGCTTGATGGGCGGTTATCCCGGGCTGTTTGCGCTGGTGCCATATCAGGAAAAACTCTCGGAATACCGCAGCCTCGAGAACCGCGACCTGTGGGAATACCGCCTGAACCTGACCCAGCAGGAAACCGAGCGCATGGTCGAACACGTCTGGGAGCTCAAGCAGATCCAGTTCGACTACTTCTTCTTCGACGAAAACTGCTCCTACCGCCTGCTTGAACTGCTGCAAGTGGCACGGCCGAGCCTGCAGTTGACCGAGCAATTCCCCTTGACCGCAATCCCAACCGACACGGTCAAAGCGGTGAAAGAAGCCGGGCTGGTGGAGTCGATCGAGTATCGCCCGTCCCGTGAGCGTGAACTGCTAAGCCGTGCCGAGCCATTAACCTCCGAAGAGCAGGAGTGGGTGCTGAAAGTCAGCGCCGATCAGAAGCAATTGCAGACCCCGGCGTTCAAGGCTCAACCTCGCGACCGTCAGGCGTTGATCATTGATGCGGCTTATCGTCTGGAGCGTTATCGCGCCAATGGTCAGGAGCGCGATCCGCAACGGGCCCAACGCAGTTTCGAATTGCTGCGCGCAATCAATCAAAACCCGCCCCCGGAGCTGGAAATTCCGCAACCCGGCTTGCCCGAGGACGGTCACGAATCCCGCACCTGGCAGGCCGGCATCGGCACCCGGGGCGACAAGGCCTTTGGCGAATATGGCCTGCGCATGGCCTATCACGACCTCAATGACAACATGGAAAGCTTCCCCCTCGGTGCGCAGATCGAAATTCTGCAAATGAAGCTGCGCCAATACGAAGGCAATGACTGGCAGTTGCAGCAACTGGACCTGGCGACCATCCGCTCACTGACGCCTCGCAATGAGTTGTTGCAACCTCTGTCGTGGCAAGTCACCGGCGGCCTGGAGCGCGTGCCGGGCAAGCATGATGACGAAACCCTGGTCAGCCATGTCAATGGCGGTGGCGGCGGGACCTGGCAACTGGGTGACGACATGCTCGGTTTCGCCTTGGGCACCGTGCGTGTCGAGCATAACAACGACTTCGCGGGCTTCATCGCCCCGGCTGCGGGCTTCAACAGCGGCCTGCTATGGAAAAACCCGCTGGGTAACTTCAGCCTGGAAGCCAAGGGCGATTACTTCACCAACGGCGAAGTGCGCCGCAGCGTGAGCCTGAACCAGCAGTGGGAACTGTCGCGCAATCTGGGCGTGCGCCTCAGCGCCCAGCGCGAATTCAGCCACCTGGCTTCGCCCGAAAACGAAGTGATGCTTGAGGTGAAGTGGTATCACTATTGATCTGCCCCCTGTGGGAGCGAGCCTGCTCGCGATGAGGCTATCCCACTCAACATCCATGCTGCCTGTTCCACCGCCATCGCGAGCAGGT
Organism: Pseudomonas sp. JL3; assembly: GCF_031570575.1. Lineage (NCBI taxonomy): Bacteria > Pseudomonadati > Pseudomonadota > Gammaproteobacteria > Pseudomonadales > Pseudomonadaceae > Pseudomonas > Pseudomonas sp. JL3. The sequence goes on along the minus strand of NZ_JAKWJK010000032.1, from coordinate 14,090 downwards.
TCGCTCCCACAAGGGCTCTGCGCTACCCGACAGATTAATCACAAGCCTTTCACATACACTCGACAAATCCGCTTCTAGACTTCCCTTATAGGCCGTTGAACGGTCCAGGAGTCCGAGATGTGGCGTTGCGTGGGTGTGGTGGGGTTGTTGGTATTGATCACGGGGTGCCAGTCGACCCACGAGGACCTGATCGCCAAGGGTTATCCGCCGGCATTCGCCGACGGCTTCGATGACGGTTGCAGCAGTGGCCGGCAGGCCGCCGGGGCGATCACCGGCGAGTTTCGCAAGAATGTCCCGCGTTACCTCAAGGACAAGCAATACGCCGAAGGCTGGACCGATGGCTTCCGTCAGTGCCAGGCCATGCGTGAAAACGAGGATCGTAACGAGTATAAGGACCGCCATTGGGACGAGCGCGAACGGGCCTGGCAACAACAGAAAGACAGGGACGCCGCGCGAGCCTATCGCTCGCAATAAGTCGTTTACAGACATTCGTCGAAACTTAAAGCCTGCGACCATGGCCCAAACCCTATAACGGGAGAACAGCATGAGTCGCGCCTTCGTCAATGAAGATAACGCTGCTGCGCAAACCGATCAGCCAGTCGAACGGCAGGTCAGCGCGCAGCCCAATTACGTCACGCCAGCCGGTCTTGCGCAGCTTCAGACAAAAGTCGCCGAGCTGCAAAGTCTGCTTGATCAGGAAAGCGCCAAAGGCGACCTGGCCGATAAACAGCGCCAGGCCGATCTCGATCGCGACTGGCGCTACTTCAAGCAGCGCCTGCAAAGCGCCCAAGTGGTCGCGCAGGCCTCCTCGGTCGATAAAGTGCAGATCGGCAACTGGGTGACCTTTGCCGACGAGCACGGTCATGAGCAGCGCGTGCAATTGGTCGGAGAAGACCAGGCGGATGCCGCCCATGGCTTGATCAATTGGAGCTCGCCGCTGGGGCGGGCGTTGCTTGGGACGCAGGTGGGCGATGAAGTGCTCTGGAAACGACCGGCGGGGGATTTGGTGATTGAGGTGTTGGCCATCGAGGCGGGGTGACCTTCAGACCGTCTTCGCGGGCAAGCCTCGGTCTTACTGAATACCCATAAAAAAACGGAGCCCCGAAGGCTCCGTTTTTTTTATGCCACCAACCTGAAATCAGGCCAGTTTCTTGTGCCGTACGCGGTGCGGCTGGGAAGCCGCTTCGCCGAGGCGCTTCTTGCGATCGGCTTCGTACTCGGTGTAGTTACCTTCGAAGAACACCGCTTGCGAGTCGTCTTCGTACGCCAGGATGTGAGTCGCGACGCGGTCAAGGAACCACCGATCGTGAGAGATCACAATGGCGGCGCCCGGGAAGTCCAGCAAGGCTTCTTCCAGGGAGCGCAGGGTTTCAACGTCGAGGTCGTTGGACGGTTCGTCGAGCAGCAAGACGTTGCCGCCCTCTTTCAGGGTCAGGGCCAGGTGCAAGCGACCACGCTCACCACCGGACAGGTCCTTGACGAATTTCTGCTGATCGCCACCCTTGAAGTTGAAGCGACCAACGTAGGTGCGCGACGGGATCTCGTAGTTGCCGATGCGAATCTGATCGGAACCGTCGGAGATCTGCTGGAACACAGTCTTGCTGCCATCCAGGTCTTCACGGCTCTGATCGACGCACGCCAGTTGCACGGTTTCGCCGACTTCGATGCTGCCCGAATCCGGTGTTTCCTTGCCCATCAGCATGCGGAACAGGGTCGATTTACCGGCACCGTTACCACCGATCACGCCAACGATGGCGCCCTTAGGCATGGAGAACGACAGGTTGTCGATCAGCACGCGATCGCCGTAGCCCTTCGATACGTTCTTGAACTCAATGACCTTGTCGCCCAGGCGCGGACCGGCCGGGATGTAGATCTCGTTGGTTTCGCTGCGCTTCTGGAATTCCTGCGATTGCATTTCTTCGAAGCGTTGCAGACGAGCCTTGGATTTGGACTGGCGGGCCTTGGCGCCTTTGCGCACCCACTCCAGCTCTTCCTTCATGGCCTTTTCGTGAGCCGATTGCTGCTTGGATTCGGCCGCCAGACGATCGGACTTGGCTTCGAGCCAACCCGAATAGTTGCCCTCGTATGGGATACCGGCGCCGCGGTCGAGCTCGAGGATCCAGCCGGCGACGTTGTCCAGGAAGTAACGGTCGTGCGTGATCGCAACCACGGTGCCCGGGAAATCGTGCAGGAAGTGCTCCAGCCAGGCGACGGAATCGGCGTCCAGGTGGTTGGTCGGTTCGTCGAGCAGCAGCATGTCCGGTGCGGACAACAGCAGGCGGCACAGGGCCACACGACGCTTTTCACCACCGGACAGGAATTCGACCTTGGCATCCCACGCTGGCAGACGCAGCGCATCGGCGGCGACTTCCAGTTGGCGATCCAGGTTGTGACCGTCACTGGCTTGCAGGATGGATTCAAGCTTGGCCTGTTCAGCGGCCAGTTTGTCAAAGTCTGCATCCGGTTCTGCGTAGGCCGCGTAAACCTCGTCCAGGCGCGCCTGAGCGTCCTTGATCACGCTGACCGCTTCCTCGACCACTTCACGAACGGTCTTGGTCGGGTCCAGGATCGGTTCTTGCGGCAGGTAGCCAATGTTCAGGTCCGGCATCGGACGAGCTTCACCGTCGAACTCGGTATCGACGCCAGCCATGATTTTCAGCAGCGTGGATTTACCCGAACCGTTGAGACCGAGTACGCCGATTTTGGCGCCAGGGAAGAACGACAGCGAAATGTTTTTCAGGATTTCCCGCTTCGGCGGAACAACTTTGCCCAGCCGATGCATGGTGAAGACGTATTGAGCCATGGAGAACCTTGGGTCAGTGACTGATGAATGATTGGAGCGCAGGCGATGCCCGGCCAGGCCATGCGCGTCGTTCGTTTGATGGGTATCAAAGCGTGCGCGCTGAAAAAAACCTGATTCTAGGAGCTGGAACGCTCCCGCGTAACCGGCAAAGCTACCTTATTGACAGGAGGCAGTCCAGCCGAGTGGGACTGGCACTTAGCCACAACTCAAGGCATGCTAGCCGCCCTTCGGGCGTCCGGCTTATAGTGCACGTCGCGCCAGTCCAGCCAAACCGCAGGATTACAGTTTGTCTAATGTCTCTCCGCCATCGTCCGTGAGCGCACTCAATCCTGCGACCGGCTCGCCCCTGCGCGGTACCTTGAAGGGCGCGCTGGCGACCCTCGTGCTGTTGCTGCTCGCACTGCTGTTCTGGCAGCTGCTGGATCAGCTTCGCGAAACCCAGAAAAACCAGCGCCAGTACACCATCGACTACTCCGCCGATCTGGCTGCGCAAGTCAGCCTTAACATGGCGCTCAATGCCCAGATCGCCCTTAATCTGCTACCGATCATCGAACAACCGCAAAGCGCCGACGAACAGCAGGCGTTGCTGCGCAAACTGCAGCAGTCGCTGCCCGACCTGCGCAGCTTGGCGCTGCTCAGTCCCTCCGGAAAAATCCTCAGCGACAGTGCCGCCGACAGCCCCGACGCCCATTACCTGAGCGAACTGGTTCAACGCAGCCGCGCCCAAGCCCACTATTTCAGCAATGCCGACGACGGTTCGGTGGTGCACCTGCTCCTGCATCAGGCCAGTGGCAGCAGCCGCGGTTATTGGGCCCTGCGTCTGACACCGACATTTTTCTCCTCACTGACCAAACAGGGCGACGTCGGCATTCGCCCCCTGTGGCTGGTGGAAAACCGCATCAATCATCAGATCATCAGCCGCGATGACGCCCAGCCCTCGGCCAAACCGGCCATGCTGACAGCCGACGAACTGGCCAACAGCGTGCTGACAGTCCCTCTGAGCAGCAGCGATTGGCAATTGCGCGGGCTGTTCGACCGCCAACGGGTGCTCGAACAACTGCTGCCGGCGTTCATCGGCAAATGCCTGCTGGGCCTGGCCTTTTCCCTGTTGCCGTTCATTGCGCTGCTGAATATTCGGCGCCGTCAACGCCAACTGCATGAAGGCCGCCGACGCTATCAGGACATTTTCGAAGGTACCGGCGTTGCGCTGTGCGTGCTCGACCTGTCCGGGCTCAAAAGTGTTTTCGACAATGCTCAACTCAACAGCAGCGGGCAGCTGAAGGCCTGGCTCGAGACACCGGAACAACGCCAGGAACTGCTGCAGGAACTGCGTATCACCGAGGTCAACCAGGTCGCCCTGCAACTGCTCAATGTCGATTCCTGCGAGCAGGCCTGGAAACTGCTGATCGACGGCTGCCCCTTGAATTGCACGGCCATCGGCAATCAAGTGCTCGAGGCGGTGCTCCACCAGCAGAAACAGCTTGAGCTGGAAATCAAGCTCCAGGATGCCAATGGCCGTGATCAGCACCTGTGGCTGGTGCTGCGCCTGCCGGAAGATCAGGCCGACTATAAAGCGGTGATCCTGAGCATCAGCGACATCACCAGTCGCAAGCTCATCGAATTGTCGCTGCTGGAGCGTGAAGGGTTCTGGTCCGATGTGGTGCGCACCGTACCGGATCACCTGTATGTGCAGGACGTGATCAGCCAGCGGATGATCTTCAGCAACCATCATCTGGGGCAAACGCTGGGTTACAACCGCACCGAATTGCACCAGATGGGCGAGTATTTCTGGGAAATCCTCTTGAACCCCGAGGATGCCGACTACTACCACCGATCACGCCAGTCCCAACGTCACGCCGGTTACACCCAACTGATGCAATGCCAGCTGCGCTTCCGCCATCGCGATGGCAAATGGCGGCGTTTCGATATTCGCGAACAGGCCCTGGCGCGAGACAAGCACGATCAGGTCACGCGCATCATTGGCGTGGCCAAGGACATCACCGAGCAGATCGAAGCCAGCGAGTCCCTGCGCGACAGCGAGCAGCGTTACCGGATGCTCGCCGAAAGCATCAGTGACGTGATTTTCTCCACCGACAGCAAGATGTCGCTCAACTACGTCAGCCCCTCGGTGCAAGCCGTGCTGGGCTTCGACGCCGACTGGATATTCCAGAATGGCTGGCAATCGACCATCGCCAACCCGCAACAACTGACCGGCATCTACAGCCTGATGGACCGGGTCAGCAAAGCGCTGGATAAACCCGAACAACTGGCGCTGCTGCGCAGTCAGGTGCAGACCCAGCTGTTTCTGTTCGACTGCCTGCGGGCCGACGGACGCAAGATCCCCATCGAGCTGCGTCTGGTACTGGTCTGGGACGAACACGGCGCCTTCGAAGGCGTGCTCGGGGTCGGTCGCGACATCAGCCAGCAACGCCGGGCCGAGAAAGACTTGCGCATGGCGGCCACGGTATTCGAGCACTCGACCTCGGCGATTCTGATCACTGACCCGGCCGGCTACATCGTCCAGGCCAACGAAGCTTTCAGTCGCGTCAGCGGCTATGCGGTGGCCCAGGTCCTCGATCAGCTGCCGAACATGCTCACTGTCGATGAACAGCAGGAAGCTCATCTGCGCTATGTGCTCAAGCAATTGCATCAGCACAGCACCTGGGAAGGCGAAGTCTGGCTCAAGCGACGCAATGGCGAGCATTACCCGGCCTGGGTCGGGATTACCGCGGTGCTCGACGATGAAGGCGATCTGGCCAGCTACGTGTGTTTCTTCAGCGATATCAGCGAGCGCAAGGCCAGTGAGCAACGGATTCACCGCCTCGCCTATTACGATGCCTTGACGCACCTGCCCAACCGCACACTGTTCCAGGACCGCCTGCACACCGCGCTGCAATCGGCTGAGCGGCAGAAGTCCTGGGTGGTGCTGATGTTCCTCGATCTGGACCGTTTCAAGCCGATCAACGACTCCCTGGGCCACGCCGCCGGCGACCGCATGCTCAAGGAAATGGCCACGCGCCTGCTCGGTTGCGTCGACGATGACGACACCGTGGCGCGCATGGGCGGCGATGAGTTCACTTTGCTGCTGCAACCGCGGGTCAACCGGGAGATCGCGCTGAACCGGGCAATTCATGTGGCCGAACAGATCCTCGCCAGCCTGGTGAGACCGTTCGTGCTGGAAGGCCGCGAGTTCTTTGTCACTGCCAGTATCGGCATCGCCCTGAGCCCTCAGGACGGCAGCGAACTCAGTCAGCTGATGAAGAACGCCGACACCGCGATGTACCACGCCAAGGAGCGCGGCAAGAACAACTTTCAGTTCTATCAGGCCGACATGAACGCCAGCGCCCTGGAGCGTCTGGAGCTGGAAAGCGACTTGCGCCATGCCCTGGAGCAAAACGAATTCGTGCTGTACTACCAGCCGCAATTCAGTGGCGACGGCAAACGCCTGACCGGTGCCGAAGCCCTGCTGCGCTGGCGCCACCCGCGACGCGGTCTGGTGCCGCCGGGGGATTTCATTCCGGTGCTCGAAGAGCTCGGGTTGGTGGTGGATGTCGGCGACTGGGTGATCAGCGAAGCCTGCCGTCAGCTCAAGACCTGGCATCAGGCCAAGGTGCGGGTGCCGAAAGTCTCGGTGAATATCTCGGCCCGGCAGTTCTCCGACGGGCAACTGGGCACGCGGATCGCCACCATCCTCAAGGAAACCGGCCTGCCGCCGGCGTGCCTGGAGCTGGAGCTGACCGAAAGTATCCTGATGCGCGAAGTCAGCGAGGCGATGCAGATTCTCGCCGGGTTGAAAAACCTCGGCCTGAGCATTGCGGTCGACGACTTCGGCACCGGCTACTCATCGCTCAACTACCTCAAGCAATTCCCTATCGACGTGCTGAAAATCGACCGCACCTTCGTCGATGGCCTGCCCTCGGGTGAACAGGATGCGCAAATTGCCCGGGCGATCATCGCCATGGCCCACAGCCTCAATCTGGCGGTGATCGCCGAGGGCGTGGAAACCCACGAGCAGCTCGACTTCCTGCGTGAGCATGGTTGCGATGAGGTTCAGGGGTATCTGTTTGGACGCCCCATGCCGGCGAGTCGGTTTGAGGCGCAGTTCAGTAATGATGCGTTGTTCATGTTTGACTGAGTTTCAGAGTGCTGCGGACGGCCCCATCGCGGGCAAGCCCGCTCCCACAGTTTTTTGGGTGAACCCAAGATTTTTGACCACTGAAGATCCCTGTGGGAGCGGGCTTGCCCGCGATGAGGGCCGCACGATCACCGCTGATCCCGTCATGAAGCCCACTTGTCTGCGACATGATGTCCTTTCATATGCCATCTAAAAGCGGTTGGGTTAGAATGCCTCCCTTTTCTGCCCCGATCCTTGAGGACCGCCATGTTCAGCCGTGATTTGACTATTGCCAAGTTCGACGCCGACCTTTTTGCCGCCATGGAGCAAGAAGCTCAGCGCCAGGAAGAACACATTGAGCTGATCGCTTCGGAAAACTACACCAGCCCTGCGGTGATGGAAGCTCAAGGCNTATTGCCAAGTTCGACGCCGACCTTTTTGCCGCCATGGAGCAAGAAGCTCAGCGCCAGGAAGAACACATTGAGCTGATCGCTTCGGAAAACTACACCAGCCCTGCGGTGATGGAAGCTCAAGGCTCGGTACTGACCAACAAGTACGCCGAAGGTTACCCGGGCAAGCGCTACTACGGCGGTTGCGAGTTCGTCGACATCGTCGAACAACTGGCCATCGACCGCGCCAAAGAGCTGTTCGGCGCCGATTACGCCAACGTTCAGCCGCACGCCGGTTCGCAAGCCAACAGCGCCGTTTACCTGGCCCTGCTGCAAGCAGGCGACACCATCCTGGGCATGAGCCTGGCCCACGGCGGTCACCTGACCCACGGTGCCAGCGTTTCGTCCTCCGGCAAGCTGTACAACGCTGTTCAGTACGGCATCGACGCCAACGGCCTGATCGACTACGACGAAGTCGAGCGTCTGGCGGTTGAACACAAGCCGAAAATGATCGTGGCCGGTTTCTCTGCCTACTCGCAGATCCTCGACTTCCCACGCTTTCGCGCTATCGCTGACAAAGTTGGCGCTTACCTGTTCGTCGACATGGCTCACGTGGCCGGTCTGGTCGCCGCTGGCGTCTACCCGAACCCGGTTCCATTCGCTGACGTCGTGACCACCACCACGCACAAGACCCTGCGCGGTCCACGTGGCGGCCTGATCCTGGCTCGCGCCAACGCCGACATCGAGAAGAAGCTGAACTCCGCGGTATTCCCGGGCGCCCAAGGCGGCCCGCTGGAACACGTGATCGCTGCCAAGGCGATCTGCTTCAAGGAAGCGCTGCAGCCTGAGTTCAAGGCCTACCAGCAACAAGTGGTGAAAAACGCCCAGGCCATGGCCGGCGTGTTCATCGAGCGCGGTTTCGACGTGGTATCGGGCGGTACTCAGAACCACCTGTTCCTGCTGTCGCTGATCAAGCAGGAAATCTCCGGTAAGGACGCCGACGCCGCACTGGGCAAAGCGTTCATCACCGTGAACAAGAACTCGGTACCGAACGATCCACGCTCCCCGTTCGTCACCTCCGGTCTGCGTTTTGGTACTCCGGCTGTGACCACTCGCGGCTTCAAGGAAGCAGAGTGCAAAGAACTGGCCGGCTGGATCTGCGACATCCTGGCAGATCTTTCCAACGAAGCGGTGATCGACGCCGTTCGTGAGAAGGTCAAGGCTATCTGCAAGAAACTGCCGGTATACGGCGCTTAATTGCCCGCTAAACCGCAGCAATGAAAAAACCGGCCAGTGATGGCCGGTTTTTTTTCGTCTGCCATAAAACATACAGATCAACGAGATCAGCCCATCCGGTCAGACCGGTCATGCCAATTTTGTTATTTCCACTTGTAATCCTGAAAAAACCCAGCGTAGACTGCGCCTGCACTGGACATACCGGTAAGACCACAATAATTAAGTCCTGAATCTGATGCGCCCGGCGCACGGCAGCCAGGACACCGACCAGGACTCCTCCCATGCTCAGATGGTGCTCGCGTTCAATCTTTCTTCAAGTGGTTCTCGGACTGGTGCTCGGCATCGTCTGCGGGCTGGCCCTTCCCGAATATTCCGCCCAACTCAAACCGCTGGGCGACGGTTTCATCAAACTGATCAAGATGCTCATTGGCCTGATCGTGTTTTGCGTGGTGGTCAGCGGCATCAGCGGTGCCGGCGACTTGAAGAAGGTCGGACGCATCGGCCTCAAGTCGGTGATCTACTTTGAAGTGCTGACCACCATCGCGCTGGTGATTGGTCTGGTGCTCGCCTTCAGTACCGGGATCGGCAGCGGCGCGAACATCCATCTGGACCAGCTCTCCGCCGCCGACATGGGCGACATCGCCCAGCGCGGTCAGCACATGCAAACCACCACCCAGTTCCTGATGAATCTGATCCCGACTTCGGTGATCGGCGCCTTCGCGGAAAACAACATTCTGCAAGTCCTGCTGTTTTCGGTGCTGTTCGGCAGTGCGCTGAACCTGGTGGGCGAAGCTGCGTCGGGTATTTCCCGGCTGATCAATGAACTGAGCCATGTGATCTTCCGCATCATGGGCATGATCGTGCGCCTGGCGCCGATCGGCGTATTCGGCGCCATCGCCTTCACCACCAGCAAATATGGCCTGGATTCGTTGCAGCATTTGGGTAGTCTGGTCGGTCTTTTCTACATGACCTGCGTGGCCTTCGTGGCACTGATTCTCGGCCTGGTGATGCGCCTTTCGGGCCTGAAGATGTGGCCGTTGCTCAAGTACCTGCGCGAAGAACTGCTGATTGTCATGGGCACCGCTTCTTCCGACGCCGTGCTGCCACAAATCATGCGCAAGCTTGAGCATCTGGGCATCGGCAGCTCCACGGTCGGGCTGGTGATTCCGACCGGGTACTCGTTCAACCTTGATGGTTTTTCGATTTACCTGACCCTGGCCATCGTGTTCATCGCCAATGCCACCGGTACGCCGCTGGCCATGACTGACCTGTTGACGATTCTGCTGGTGTCGCTGATCACCTCCAAAGGTGCCCATGGGATTCCCGGCTCGGCGCTGGTGATTCTCGCGGCGACACTGACGGCGATCCCGGCGATTCCGGTGGTCGGCCTGGTGCTTGTATTGGCCGTGGACTGGTTCATGGGTATCGGCCGGGCGTTGACCAACCTGATCGGCAACTGCGTCGCCACCGTAGCCATCGCCCGCTGGGAAAAAGACATCGATATCCAACGGGCACACAAGGTGCTGTCCGGCCAGCAGGGTTATACCTTCCAGCCGAGAAAACCGGTTGCTCCGGCCCATCAGCAGGAATTTTGAAACAACGGTGCCTGCCCGCGGGCAGGCACCTTCATCACGACCTGGAGTGAACAGTGATTACCTCGTCAACCGTTGTAAATTCAGTGGTAGAAAAACTTCGGGCCGCTCTGGCCCGTGGTCAGTGGCGTTCCGGCGAAATGTTGCCGGGCCAGCGTGAACTGGCCGAACAACTGGGCATCAGCCGCCCAAGCCTGCGTGAAGCGGTGATCGTGCTGGAAACCCTCGGGCTGGTGCGCTCCATGCCGGGCAAAGGCGTGGTGGTGCTGGAGGCCAGTCTCAGCGACAGCCAGAGCCACGACAGCGCGGTAGCCGGGGCCAGCCTGGAAGACGTGCTGCAACTGCGCTACACCCTCGAACCGTTCATTGTCGGCCTGGTGGCGCAGTCCATCAGCAGCAAGGAAGTCGGGCAACTGCGCCTGACCCTGATGGACATGCGCGAAGCCCTTGAGGCCAACGACAGCGAAGCCGGCGTGAACGCCTACATCGCGTTCCATGAGGAGCTGTTCGCCCTGACCTCGAACCCGATTTTCCAGAGCGTGGTGCAGCAGACCAGCAACGCCCTCAAGCAAAGCGCCGACGTGCTGCGCAATTCACCGGAGCATCTGGCTGAACGCCTTGAAGAAAACGAAGCCGTGGTGCGTGCAATCCGCAGCAAGAACAGCGCCCAGGCCAGCGCCGAGATGCGCCGGCACATCCTTCGGGAAGGCCAACGGATGGGCATCGAATTGAACATCCCGGACGACCACCTCGGCAGTTGACCCCCTCTTCGAACTGGAGACAGGCCATGAACAGCTTCGCCTCACCACAGATATTCACTGCCCTGCCCTTCTCCCGAACCGACACCGGGAAACCGCCAGCGGATGATCTGTATTCACGGATCTTCGACGCTATTCTCGAACAGCGCATCCATGCAGCCAGTCGTTTTACCGAAGACAGCCTGGCGCAGAGGTTCAGCGCTCGACGCAGTGATATTCGTGGCGTGCTGACGCAGCTGTCTCATCAGCAGATCATTGTCCTTCGCCCCCATCATCGCCCCCGAGTCGCCGCGCCCGATGCCGAGCAGATTCGGCAGACGCTGCATGCCCGACGGCTGACCGAAATCACGCTGGTCCGACTGGCCTGCCAGCAACCTCGTGCGCAAGACTTGAAACGCCTGCGCGCCTTGATCGACAGCGAACGCCAATGCACGGCGCGTGGTCCGGCTATTCGATTGTCAGGGGAATTTCACCTGCAGCTGGCCGAAATGGCGGGGAACGCACCGTTAGCGCATTTTCTTGGCAGTCTAGTGCCGCTAACTTCGCTGGCGATTGCGCGATCTGGCGAGAAGACGCGCATTTGTTGCGCGTGGCAGGAGCATCAGACAATTGTCGATGCGGTAGAGCGTAGGGATGCTGCAAAGGCGATCATGTTAATGAGCCAGCACTCGGATCATCTTGAGCGAATATTGCTGAATTCCGGTGATATCCCCAACCTGGGTTGTTGTGTTGCCGGTTAAATCGCTATCGCGGGCTTGCCCGCGATAGCGTCAACACTGACCCTACAGACGTTTCAACCTGCCCCCACCCGCGCAAATCCCTCGCGAATCTTCTCTTCCGGCAAATCATCGGCAATGAACACGATCACGCTTTCGCGTGTTTCATCATCGGCCCATTCCGTATCCCAGTCGAAACCATACAACTTCAACACGCCTTGAAACACCATGCGCCGCGGCTCGCCAAGGATGTTCAAGACACCTTTGTATCGCAGCAGTTGCTTACCATGTTCTTCCAGCAGTTCGTTCATGAACTCACTGAGTTTGTCGATATCCAGGGGCTTGTCAGTGCGCAACACCAGACTGGAGATACGGTCGATGGACGGTGCCTTGCTCACAGGACGCAGACTCACGCCACCACCGAGGTCGGCATTGAGGTTGAAGCCGCGCACGTCGAGCAATTCAGCCAGGTCGATCTTGCCGTGCTCGACCAGGCGAATCGGTGCACGGCGGTTGATGCGGGTCAGGCGCTCGCTGAGGGCGGTGAAGGTCGGCTCGTCCACCAGATCCCGTTTGCTCACCAGCAAGCGGTCGGCAAAGCCGATCTGCGCCTGGGCGATGGTCTGGGTCAGGTGATGTTCAGCATGTTTGGCGTCGACCAGGGTGATGATGCCATCGAGGATGTAGCGCTCGCGCAGCTCTTCGTCGATGAAGAAGGTTTGCGCTACAGGGGCAGGGTCAGCCAGACCGGTGCATTCGATGACCAGACGATCGAAGGCGATTTCGCCGCTGTCCAGGCGTTCGAGCAGCAGGTACAACGCTTTGGTCAAATCGGTGTGGATGGTGCAACAGACGCAGCCGTTGGACAGCGTCATCACTTGCACCGGCTCGTCGCCCAACAATTGAGTGTCGATACCGGCGTCACTGAATTCGTTTTCGATCACAGCGATTTTCAGGCCGTGCTCGGCTTTGAGCAGATAGCGCAGCAGCGTGGTCTTTCCCGCGCCGAGAAAGCCGCTGAGGATCGTGACAGGGATTGGGGCTAACAAGATAAGGTCTCCCGGACGCAAAAAAACTGTAGGAGACAGCGGTGCGGCAAGCCGTGCTCCTACAGTGGTGTATTGCCTAAACCGTGTGCATCAACAGCACTTCGGTCCACCCTTGCCACCGTAACGGGCTTCCTGACGTTCGCGAAAGAACATCTCATAGCTCATCACCGGTTTGTCCGGGTGTTTGGTTTGCATATGCTCGACGTAGTTGTCGTAGTCGGGCATGCCGACCATCAGGCGCGCGGCCTGACCGAGGTATTTACCGAGGCGACTCAGGTCATTGAACATGGTGCATTCCTCAATTACGCGTCCGGCTGAGCCTGGAACGGCGATTCTTTATCCGTGCGTTCTTTGGTACCCCAGGCGGCAATGCCGACCTTGAGCGCATAGAACAGGATGCTGAACACCACGAACAGGAACAGCGCCGTCAGCGTTGCGTTGGTGTAAGCGTTATAGATGACATGCTGCATCTGCTCGATGCTCTTGGCCGGGGCCAGAATCTGCCCATTGGCCAACGCATCGCTGTATTTCTTCGCCAGCGACAGGAAGCCGATTGCCGGGTTGGCGTCGAACAGCTTGATGAAGCCTGCGGTGGTGGTGCAGATCAGCAGCCAAACCGCTGGCAGCATGGTCACCCAGATGTAGCGTTGGCGTTTCATTTTGATCAGCACGACGGTTGCCAGCATCAGCGCGATACCCGCCAGCATCTGGTTGGAGATGCCGAACAGTGGCCACAAGGTGTTGATGCCACCCAGCGGATCGATCACGCCTTGATACAGCAGGTAACCCCACATCGCTACGCAACCGGCGGTTGCGATCAGGTTGGCGGTCCAGGATTCGGTGCGTTTCAGCGCCGGAACGAAGGAACCGAGCAAATCCTGCAGCATGAAACGCCCGGCACGGGTGCCAGCGTCGACCGCGGTCAGGATGAACAGCGCTTCGAACAGGATCGCGAAGTGGTACCAGAACGCCATGGTGTTTTCACCCGGCAGCACACTGTGCAGGATCTGGGCAATACCGACCGCCAGGGTCGGCGCACCACCGGCACGGGCCAGGATGGTGGTTTCACCGATGTCCTTGGCCACCGCTTGCAGGGCTTCCGGGGTAATCGCGAAACCCCAGCCACTGACGACTTGTGCCACAGCCACCACGTCACCACCGACGACCGCCGCCGGGCTGTTCATGGCGAAGTACACACCTGGCTCGATCACCGAAGCGGCAACCATCGCCATGATCGCCACGAAGGACTCCATCAGCATGCCGCCGTAACCGATGTAACGAGCGTTAACCTCGTTATCGAGCAGTTTCGGCGTGGTGCCGGAGGAGATCAGCGCGTGGAAACCGGACACCGCGCCACAGGCGATGGTGATGAACAGGAACGGGAACAGACCGCCCTTCCACACCGGCCCGGTGCCGTCGATGAACTGGGTCAA
>NZ_JAKWJK010000031.1:0-29218 GCF_031570575.1 Pseudomonas sp. JL3 | reverse complement strand
CGTTTGTTTTTGCCTTCATCAGGGCGTTTTCACACAGTCTGTTTCTGCGGGTTTTTTTGTAAACGCTGAAGGATTAGTTGACCTTAGCGTTCAACTCACCCTTCAGATAACGCTGATACATCGCTTCCAGGGAGATCGGCTTGATCTTCGAAGCGTTGCCTGCGGTACCGAAGGCTTCGTAACGGGCGATGCACACGTCGCGCATGGCAGTCACGGTGGCGCCGAAGAATTTACGCGGGTCGAATTCGCTCGGGTTGGTAGCCATCAGGCGACGCATCGCACCGGTGGATGCCAGACGCAGGTCGGTATCGATGTTGACCTTGCGCACGCCGTGCTTGATGCCTTCGACGATTTCTTCAACCGGTACGCCGTAGGTTTCTTTGATGTCGCCGCCGTACTGGTTGATGATCGCCAGCCACTCTTGCGGAACCGAAGACGAACCGTGCATCACCAGGTGAGTGTTCGGGATGCGTTTGTGGATTTCTTTGATGCGGTCGATGGCCAGCACGTCGCCGGTAGGTGGCTTGGTGAACTTGTAGGCGCCGTGGCTGGTGCCGATGGCGATGGCCAGGGCATCGACTTGGGTGCGTTTGACGAAGTCAGCGGCTTCTTCCGGGTCGGTCAGCATTTGGCTGTGATCCAGAACGCCTTCGGCGCCGATGCCGTCTTCTTCACCGGCCATACCGGTTTCCAGCGAACCCAGGCAGCCCAGCTCGCCTTCTACCGAGACGCCGCAGGCGTGAGCCATGGCTACGGTTTGTTGGGTAACACGGACGTTGTAGTCGTAGTCGGTCGGGGTCTTGCCGTCTTCGCCGAGGGAGCCGTCCATCATCACCGAGCTGAAGCCCAGTTGGATCGAGCGCTGGCAGACGTCAGGGCTGGTGCCGTGGTCCTGGTGCATGCACACCGGGATGTGCGGGAATTCTTCGATGGCCGCCAGGATCAGGTGACGCAGGAACGGGGCGCCTGCGTATTTGCGAGCACCGGCCGAAGCCTGGACGATCACCGGGGAGTCAGTCTTGTCAGCGGCTTCCATGATGGCGCGCATCTGTTCAAGGTTGTTGACGTTGAAGGCTGGAACGCCGTAGCCAAACTCGGCTGCGTGGTCCAGCATCTGGCGCATGCTGATAAGTGCCATTGTGTGTGTCTCTCCCGGTTGAGGGTCGTTAATCGTGCCAGCCTGCCGTAGCGGCGGCGGCTATTCAAGTTATTGCAGATCGGGGGTTGGCCCCGGGCTGCGAATTCGGTGCTACAAAAACCTCAAGAACTACACAGAACCACTGTGGGAGCGAGCCTGCTCGCGATGAGGGTCTGGCAGCCAACAGTACTGCGACTGTCAAACCGCTATCGCGAGCAGGCTCGCTCCCACATTAGGTCCGTGGTGTGTCAATTACTGCGCTTTACAACCGCGGCCGATCAAATCATTGGTGGCGACCCAGTACACCAGGCCTTCCTCACCTTTTACGTGAAACGCCAGCATGTCGTTGCTGTACAGCGAACCTTCAGCGCCCGGCTCAAGCTTCAAGCGGTAGACCTGATCGGCACCGCCCAGGCGAACATCGACTTCCTTGCGGTTGATGTCAGTGTAGCGCCAGAGCACTTTGGCCTGGCTGTCGCAGGTCCAGGTGGTCCAGCTGTCCGCTGGCTCGGCAGTGTTGAACAGATTCAAATTGGCGCAACCTGCCAGCAATGCCAGTGCCGCAACGGCGATAAAGCGTTTCATCCGTGTTCCTCGACTGACAGCGCACGCTGCCAGCCTTGAGTAAAGAGTCTGACCCCTCAAGGGCAACCATGTTCCTTGGCCGGGACATGTGTCTCGTATTTGTCCAGGCCATCGGGCCCGGAACGCTTGTTGATCACCGGGTTGGTTTCCGCTTGCCAGTCGGCCTGATAGCAGCCTTTATCCGTCGCGGAAGGCGCGGGTTCCGGCGTGGCTTTCGGGTTACTCCCGCAAGCCGCCAGCATGCCCGCGGCGATCAACAGTATTAATGTCCTGACCATGTGAACACTCCTTTGCCTGGTCAAATGCGCGGCCTCAGGCCTTGGCCCGACTTTCCAGGACTTCAACGGCCGGCAGCACTTTGCCTTCGACGAATTCGAGGAACGCGCCGCCGCCGGTAGAAATGTAGGAGATTTGCTCGGCAACGCCATATTTATCGATGGCTGCCAGGGTGTCGCCGCCGCCAGCGATGGAGAACGCCGAGCTTTCGGCGATGGCCTGGGCCAGCACTTTGGTGCCGTTACCGAACTGGTCGAATTCGAATACGCCCACCGGGCCGTTCCACAGGATGGTCTTGGACGACTTCAGCAGCTCGGCGAAATTCGCCGCGGTCTGTGGGCCGATGTCCAGGATCATGTCGTCTGCGGCCACGTCGGCGATCAGCTTGACAGTCGCGGTCGCGCTTTCAGCGAATTCCTTGGCAACCACCACGTCCACCGGCAGCGGAACGCTGACTTTGGCGGCGATTTCGCGAGCGGTGTCCAGCAGGTCCGGCTCGTACAAGGATTTGCCGACCGGGTGACCGGCAGCGGCCAGGAAGGTGTTGGCGATGCCGCCACCGACGATCAGCTGGTTGCAGATCTGGCTCAGGCTGTTGAGCACGTCGAGTTTGGTCGACACTTTGGAGCCGGCAACGATAGCGGCCATTGGTTGCGCCGGGGCACCCAGAGCCTTGCCCAGTGCGTCCAGTTCGGCGGCCAGCAGCGGGCCAGCGGCGGCGACTTTGGCGAACTTGGCCACGCCATGGGTCGAACCCTCGGCGCGGTGAGCAGTGCCGAAAGCGTCCATCACGAACACGTCGCACAGGGCCGCGTATTGCTTGGCCAGTTCGTCAGCGTTCTTTTTCTCGCCCTTGTTGAAGCGCACGTTTTCGAACAGCACGATGTCGCCGGCTTTCACGTCGACGCCGCCCAGGTAATCGGACACCAGCGGCACTTCACGGCCCAGCGCCTTGCTCAGGTAGTCAGCCACTGGTTTGAGGCTGTTCTCGGCCGAGAACTCGCCTTCGGTCGGACGGCCAAGGTGCGAGCAGACCATCACTGCCGCGCCTTTTTCCAGGGCCAGCTTGATGGTCGGCAGCGAAGCCAGGATTCGCGCATCGCTGGTGACAACACCGTCCTTGACTGGGACGTTGAGGTCTTCGCGGATCAGTACGCGCTTACCTTGCAGATCGAGGTCGGTCATCTTCAACACGGTCATGGGTCGCATTTCCTGGATAGCTGTTTTAGAGAGCAGGTTTTGGTTGTGGTGCAGCTGTTTGCAAATAGTGTTCTGCAACGTCCAGCATTCGATTGGCAAAACCCCATTCGTTGTCGAACCAGGCCAGGATGTTCACCAGCCGAGGGCCGGAAACGCGGGTCTGACTGGCATCGACGATGGCCGAATGTGGGTCATGATTGAAATCACAACTGGCGTGAGGTAACTCGGTGTAGGCCAGAAGGCCCTTGAGCGGGCCATGGGTGGCGGCCTCGCGCAGAATCCGGTTGACCTCGGTGGCGTCGGTATCGCTTACGGTCTGCATCGTAATGTCGAGGCAAGACACGTTAACCGTCGGCACCCGCACGGCTTTGGCCTGAATTCGCCCGGCAAGTTCCGGCAGCAGGCGTTCAATGCCTCGCGCCAGACCAGTGGACACCGGAATCACCGACTGGAACGCCGAACGGGTACGGCGCAGGTCTTCGTGGTGATAGGCGTCGATGACCGGTTGATCGTTCATGGCCGAGTGGATGGTGGTGATCGATACGTATTCCAGACCAATGGCCTGATCCAGCAGGCGCAACAGCGGCACGCCGCAGTTGGTGGTGCAGGACGCATTGGACACCAACAGCTCATCGCCGGTCAGGCAATGCTGGTTCACTCCGTAGACGATGGTGGCGTCGACATCCGCCTCGCTGGCCATCGGCTGGGAAAACAGCACACGCGGCGCGCCGGCGTCGAGGAACCGCTGGCCGTCTTCACGGGTGTGGTAAGCGCCGGAGCACTCCAGCACCAGATCGACGCCCAGTGACGCCCAATCGATGCCTTCGGGGGTGGCACTGCGCAAGACCTTCACGCAGTCGCCATTAATATGCAGACAATCGCCCTCGACCCTCACTTCGCCGGGAAAACGCCCGTGAGTGGAGTCGAAACGTGTCAGGTATTCGATGCTGGCCATGTCGGCCAGATCGTTGATCGCGACAATTTCAAACCCGGCCTTTTCGCCTCGCTCAAACAACGCACGCAAGACGCAACGACCAATCCGGCCGTAGCCGTTGAGTGCAACTTTGTAAGGACGCGGTTGAGGCATGGGGTTCTCGATTACCGTGGTGAATCCGTCATTGCAGCGTTGCCTGACCGACCGCTATCGCGGGCAAGCCCGCTCCCACATGGACGGTGAAAATCCCTGTGGGAGCGGGCTTGCCCGCGATAGCGTCAGAACAGGCAATACATACCCTGAACTTAGTCTTCCAGCAGCTCTTCAGCCTGACCCAGGATGTTTTCCAGGGTGAAGCCGAACTCTTCGAACAAGGCAGGCGCAGGCGCCGACTCGCCGTAGGTGGTCATGCCGATCACGCGGCCTTCCAGGCCCACGTACTTGTACCAGTAGTCCGCGTGGGCGGCTTCGATGGCGATACGGGCGCTGACCTGCAATGGCAGAACCGATTGCTTGTAGCCGGCATCCTGGGCTTCGAAGACGCTGGTGCACGGCATCGAAACAACACGTACCTTGCGGCCTTGCTCGGTCAGTTTGTCGAAGGCTTGAACGGCCAGGCCGACTTCCGAACCGGTGGCGATCAGGATCAGCTCAGGCTCGCCTGCGCAGTCCTTCAACACGTAACCGCCACGGGCGATCTCTTCGATCTGGATCGCATTGCGGGTTTGGTGCTGCAGGTTCTGACGGGAGAAGATCAGTGCCGAAGGACCGTCGTCACGCTCCAGAGCGCATTTCCAGGCCACTGCCGATTCAACGGCATCGGCTGGACGCCAGGTGTCGAGGTTCGGCGTGCAGCGCAGGCTGGCCAGTTGCTCGATCGGCTGGTGAGTCGGGCCGTCTTCGCCCAGACCGATGGAGTCATGGGTGAACACATAGATGATGCGTTTCTTCATCAGCGCCGACATGCGCACTGCGTTGCGGGCGTATTCCATGAACATCAGGAAGGTCGCGCCGTAAGGCACCAGGCCGCCGTGCAGGGCCACACCGTTCATGATCGCGCTCATGCCGAACTCGCGAACGCCGTAGTACATGTAGTTGCCGCTGGCGTCTTCGGCGGTGACGCCTTTGCAACCTTTCCACAGGGTCAGGTTGGAACCGGCCAGGTCAGCCGAACCGCCGAGCAATTCCGGCAGCAGCGGGCCGAACGCGTTCAGGGCGTTCTGGCTGGCTTTACGGCTGGCGATGGTTTCGCCTTTGGCCGCGACTTCAGCGATATACGCCGAGGCTTTTTCAGCGAAGTCTTCCGGCAGGTCGCCACTCAGACGACGAATCAGTTCGTTGGCCAGCTCCGGGAAGGCAGCGGAGTAAGCAGCGAAACGCTGATCCCACTCGGCTTCGGCAGCGCGACCGGCTTCCTTGGCGTCCCACTCGGCATAAATGTTGGCCGGGATTTCGAACGGGCCGTGGTTCCACTTCAGTGCTTCACGGGTCAGGGCGATTTCCGCGTCACCCAATGGGGCGCCGTGGCAGTCTTCCTTGCCTTGCTTGTTCGGCGAACCGAAACCGATGGTGGTCTTGCAGCAGATCAGCGTCGGCTGCTCGCTTTTGCGCGCCGTGTCGATGGCGATCTTGATTTCTTCCGGGTCGTGACCGTCGACGTTGCGGATCACTTGCCAGTTGTAGGCCTCGAAACGCTTCGGCGTGTCGTCGGTGAACCAGCCTTCGACTTCGCCGTCGATGGAGATGCCGTTGTCATCATAGAAGGCGATCAGCTTGCCCAGGCCCAGCGTACCGGCCAGGGAGCTGACTTCGTGGGAAATGCCTTCCATCATGCAGCCATCACCCAGGAACACGTAGGTGTGGTGATCGACAATGTTATGGCCGGGACGGTTGAACTGCGCCGCCAGGACTTTTTCTGCCAGAGCGAAACCCACGGCGTTGGCCAGGCCTTGGCCCAATGGACCGGTGGTGGTTTCAACGCCCGGGGTGTAGCCGAATTCCGGGTGACCCGGCGTGCGGCTGTGCAGCTGGCGGAAGTTTTTCAGGTCATCGATCGACAGGTCGTAGCCGGTCAGGTGCAGCAGCGAGTAGATCAGCATCGAACCGTGGCCGTTGGACAGCACGAAGCGGTCACGGTCAGCGAACGATGGATTGCTCGGGCTGTGCTTCAGGTAGTCACGCCAAAGTACTTCGGCGATATCCGCCATACCCATAGGGGCACCGGGATGGCCGCTGTTGGCTTTTTGCACGGCATCCATGCTGAGGGCACGAATGGCGTTGGCACGCTCACGACGGCTGGGCATCGCTGATCTCCTGCGGATATTGAATCGAGAGTGAATAAAACGAAACGGAAAAAAGGCGAGCATTTTCCCTCACCGACCGCCTTCGGGGCAATGACAGATAGTCATCTGAAGGCGTTTTTCCAATGGATAACGACGTATTCGACTGGTGAAACCTTTCCGCCGTTCGTTTGCTGACTGAACCTAACGCTGAGAAGTGCCATCTATCGAGCAATATCAAAACTTTTTGATATTGCTCTTGCGGTGATTTCTGAGCGTCACTAGACTGCTGGCCTTATGAATTTACGCATACCTTCCATTCGACATGACGATTGCGATGAGCTGGCGGCCCTGTGCAAGGCCGGCGGCGATCCTCTGCGGCTGAATGTATTGCGCGCGCTGGCCAACGATTCGTTCGGCGTACTGGAACTGGCGCAGATCTTCGGCATCGGTCAGTCCGGCATGAGTCATCACCTCAAGGTTTTGGCCCAGGCCGATCTGGTGGCGACCCGTCGTGAAGGCAATGCGATTTTCTACCGTCGCGCCCTGCCCCACACCGATCTGCTGGGCGGCAAGCTGCATGCCGCACTGCTGGAAGAAGTGGACAACCTGACCCTGCCGACTGACGTTCAGTCGCGGATCGGTCAGGTCCACGGACAGCGAGCGGCGGCCAGCCAGGACTTTTTCTCACGGGTTGCGGAGAAGTTTCGCGCCCAACAAGACCTGATCGCCGGCCTGCCGCAATACCGCGAAAGCGTGGTGGCATTGCTCGACAAGTTGAGTTTCGGCCCCGGCGCCACAGCCATCGAAGTGGGCCCTGGCGATGGCGGTTTTTTGCCGGAACTGGCGCGTCGTTTTGCTCAAGTCACGGCGCTGGACAACAGCCCGGCGATGCTTGATCTGGCCCGTCAGGTCTGTGAACGTGAAATGCTGGCTAACGTCAGCCTGCAATTGGCCGATGCATTGAACGGTGTAAGCCTCAAGGCTGATTGCGTTGTATTGAACATGGTACTGCACCATTTCGCCGCGCCGGCCGAAGCACTCAAGCGCATGGCCGACTTGCTGCAACCGGGCGGTAGCTTGCTCGTGACAGAGTTATGTAGCCACAACCAGAGTTGGGCCAGGGAGGCCTGCGGTGATCTCTGGTTGGGGTTTGAACAGGACGATCTGGCCCGTTGGGCCACCGCTGCGGGACTCGTTCCCGGGGAAAGCCTCTATGTAGGCTTACGTAATGGTTTCCAGATTCAGGTCCGCCATTTTCAGCGACCGGCTGGCGACACTCACCATCGGTAAATTCAGGAAAAAATCGAGATGAGCGAATACTCCCTCTTCACCTCCGAGTCCGTGTCTGAAGGGCATCCGGACAAAATCGCCGACCAGATTTCCGATGCGGTGCTGGACGCCATCATTGCTGAAGACAAATTCGCCCGTGTAGCGGTCGAGACTCTGGTAAAAACCGGCGTGGCAATCATCGCAGGTGAAGTCACCACATCGGCCTGGGTCGATCTGGAAGACATCGTCCGGAACGTGATTCTCGACATCGGCTACAACAGCTCCAATGTCGGCTTCGACGGTGCGACCTGCGGCGTGATGAACATCATCGGCAAGCAGTCCCCTGACATCAACCAAGGTGTTGATCGTGCCAAGCCTGAAGACCAGGGCGCCGGCGACCAGGGCCTGATGTTCGGCTACGCCAGCAACGAAACCGACGTGCTGATGCCAGCACCGATCACCTTCTCGCACCAGCTTGTGCAAAGGCAAGCCGAAGCCCGTAAATCCGGCCTGCTGCCTTGGCTGCGCCCGGACGCCAAGTCGCAAGTGACTTGCCGTTACGAAGGCGGCAAGGTTGTCGGTATCGACGCCGTTGTACTGTCGACCCAGCACAACCCTGACGTGTCCTACAAAGACCTGCGCGAAGGCGTGATGGAACTGATCGTCAAGCACGTACTGCCTGCCGAGTTGCTGTCCAAGGACACCCAGTTCCACATCAACCCGACCGGCCAATTCATCATCGGTGGCCCGGTTGGCGACTGCGGCCTGACCGGTCGCAAGATCATCGTCGACAGCTACGGCGGCATGGCCCGTCACGGCGGCGGCGCGTTCTCCGGCAAGGATCCATCGAAGGTTGACCGTTCGGCGGCCTACGCCGGTCGTTACGTGGCCAAGAACATCGTCGCTGCCGGCTTGGCCGAGCGTTGCGAGATTCAGGTTTCCTACGCGATCGGTGTTGCCCAGCCTACGTCGATTTCGTTGAACACCTTCGGCACCGGCAAAATCAGCGACGACAAGATCGTCAAACTGGTTCGCGAAGTGTTCGACCTGCGTCCATACGCGATCACCACCATGCTCGACCTGCTGCACCCGATGTACCAGGAAACCGCTGCGTACGGCCACTTCGGTCGCACCCCGGCAACCAAGACTGTGGGCGACGATACGTTCACCACTTTCACCTGGGAAAAAACCGACCGCGCCGACGACCTGCGTGTCGCGGCCGGCCTGTAAGACTTCCCCGGCGGTACCCAAAGCCCCGCACGGTTCACCGTGCGGGGCTTTTTCATGGGAAAGATCTTTTGATCTTCGCTCTTGGAAACACTCAGAATTACACCCTTGCAACCCACACCCGAAATCTGACTAGCCTTGAAAGCATCCCACTGAGCAAGGACGCTCTCGATGCTGCCCAACCTGCGCCTGTTTTTCGGATCCCTGCTGGCCTTCGCCTGCCTGACCGCCAATGCCGCCGAATGCCCCGACTGGCCGCCCGCCCGAGCACAGAAAGAAATCACCACCCTGCAACAGCAAATCGATCGCTGGGACGACAGCTACCACCGTGAAGGCCAGTCGCTGATTGCCGACGAACTCTACGATCAGTCCCGTGCGCGACTGACCGAATGGCGTGAATGTTTTGATTCAGGCGCCTCTGCCGAACCGTTGCGCACGGCCGGCGGCACGGTTGCTCACCCCATCGCCCACACTGGCCTGGAAAAGCTGCGCGATGGGCGCGCCGTCGAAGCCTGGCTAAAAGATCGGGGCGAAGTCTGGATTCAGCCCAAGGTCGACGGTGTGGCGGTGACGTTGATCTATCGCAACGGCTGGTTGCACCGGGCGATCAGTCGGGGGGACGGGGTAAACGGCCAGGACTGGACCGCGTCGGCGCGCCAGATCGCCGCCATCCCTCAAAAGCTTCCGCGGTCGATGGACTTGCTGCTGCAAGGCGAACTCTATTGGCGCCTGACCGAACACGTACAAGCCCAGGCCGGCAGCCTCAATGCCCGCGCCACGGTGGCCGGGCTGATGGCGCGCAAGGCGCTGAGCACCGAGCAAGCCGCCGGTATCGGATTGTTTGTCTGGGACTGGCCACAAGGCCCGAAAAACCTGCCAGCTCGCGTAGCGGCTCTGGATGAATTGGGGTTCCCGAGCACGGCACCCTACAGTCAGCCGATCGAGGCATTTGCCGATGCCGAACGCTGGCGCGATCACTGGTATCGCTCGCCCCTGCCCTTTGCCACCGATGGGGTCGTGCTGCGACAGGACCAACGCCCACCGGCCGAGCGCTGGCAGGCGAAAACGCCTTACTGGAGCGTCGCCTGGAAATACCCTTTCGCCCAGGCGCTGGCCGAGGTGCGCAAGGTCCATTTCAAGATCGGACGAACCGGCCGGATCACCCCGGTGCTGGATCTGGTACCGGTGACGCTCGATGACCGGCAGATCAAGCGTGTGAGTGTCAGCTCCCTGCAACGCTGGGAAGCGCTGGACATTCGTCCCGGCGATCAGGTCGCTATCAGCCTGGCGGGGCTGACCATCCCCAGACTCGATGGTGTCGTATTGCGCAGCACCGAACGCCCGGAATTGAATGTACCGCTGGCGGCAGACTTTCATTCCTTAAGCTGCTGGCAACCGACACCCGGCTGCGAAAGCCAATTCCTCGCACGCCTGAGCTGGCTCAGCGGCAAACAGGGACTGGCCTTGCCTCATGTCGGACCAGGCACCTGGGAGAAACTGCTCAAGGCCGAACGCCTCGGCAGCTTGGTCGATTGGATGACCCTCGATGAGCAAGAGCTTGCTAAGATTGACGGCTTCGGCGAGCGCAGCAGTGCTCGTCTTTTGAACAGCTTCAACAGTGCCCGGCAACGCCCATTCGCTCGCTGGCTCAAAGCCTTGGGGTTGCCGCCAACCGGCCAGGCACGCCTCGCCGACTCATGGCAGGCGCTGGCCCAACGAGACACCGAACAATGGCAGGCCGAAGCCGGCATCGGCCCGGGGCGCGCAGCGCAATTGAGCGCATTTTTCCGCGACCCGCAGGTCCTGGCCTTGAGTGAGACATTACGTGTTGCCGGGATTGACGGTTTCTAGACGCCAACCCGGCCTGAGAACCGGGAACCCAAAGGGGCCGATGCGCTCAAACAGCCCATCGCTATATTGAATTTTTCACCTGGAGCTTTTATGAAACTTCTTTCACCGCTCGCCTTGTTGACCCTGTGCAGCGTGATGGCCGCTCCATTGATGGCCGCCGAAGACGCCCCGGGCCTGACCGGCTGTGCCGCCAAAAAACAAGGCATCATCAACCAGATCGAACTGGCCAAGTCCCGCGGCAACGCCGATCAACAGGCTGGCCTGGAAACCGCCCTGAGCGAAGTCACGGCCCATTGCACCGACGCCTCCTTGAAGAAGGAACGGGAAAACAAGGTGCTCGACGCCAAGCACGAAGTCAGCACGCGTCAGGCCGACCTCGACAAGGCCATGAAGAAAGGCGACGCCGAGAAGATCAACAAGCGCAAAGACAAACTGGCTCAATCGCGCAAGGAATTGCAGGAAGCGCTCGACGAACTGGACAAGTAAGAAATCTTTTCTGGAATCAATGATCCCGAAACTCTTTATGGCACGCACTGCAGGCATCTTCGACTTTCTGCACCGCCGGCCCCAGATTGCTGACCTTGTAGGGCTGAATCTTGCTGGCAATCACAAGTTCACCGGTGGCGCCTTCAAGGGTGCGGGCCAGCTCCTGGAAACGTGCCTGCTTCTGCCAGACATCGTCCTTGGCGCTAGTGTGATCCTCTTCGCGCACCTGCGGGAAATGTTTCCACGGCTCATGGGACAAGGCATCAAGTTTCACGGCGCCGTCGGCGAATTTCGGGCCATCGAACGCAATACGTCCACGCAACATACCGCCCAGGTCTTCGCCGGTCTTGAGCATCTGCTTGAAGATCGCCTTGCGCTGACCCAGCGGCGAGTTCGGGTCGACACCACCGCAGGCGGACAAGGTCAGGCAGGCCAGCAATACAACGGAAAGTCTTTTAAGAGTCATGGTGGCTTCAGGTCACTGGAAACGGCGGCCAGTATCCTCGCGTCACCGGCAAAGACCAATAGCCCCTATTATCAATACGGGTTGTTTGAGCGCATGGAGCACTCAGGCAACCGACAAAGGAATTACTCCATGAACAGCCGTTTCAAGGCATGGCGTCACAACCTGGCCTGGACCCTCCCGATGGTGGCCGTGCTGGCAGGTTGCACCGGCGGCGACAGCAGCAAACCGAAAACCCACGCACTGGCGACCTACTCCAGCGCTACTTGGGAAGCGCTTCCGGCGGTGTCCGACAACGACCTCGTCGCCGGCTTCGGCTCTTGGCGCAGCGCTTGCACCCGACTCAAGGCCGACCCGGTCTGGGGCGGCACCTGTGCAGCTTCCGTCAATGTGCAGCCCACCGCCAATGACATCCGCGGTTTCCTCAAACAGAACCTGGACGTCTATGGCCTGCGTGCCGCCAATGACAACCCCAACGGTCTGATTACCGGTTACTACGAACCGGTGTACCCCGGCAGCCTGACCCAGACCGAGGAAGCCAACATCCCGGTGTACGGTGTGCCGGAGGACATGATCATCGTCTCGCTGGACAGTATCTATCCGGAACTCAAAGGCAAGCGCCTGCGGGGCAGACTCGAAGGTCGAGTGCTCAAGCCGTACGACGACGCGGCAACCATTGAAACAAAAGGTGTGAAGGCGCCGGTGATTGCCTGGCTGACCGACCCGATGAACCTGCAGTTTTTGCAAATCCAGGGTTCGGGTCGTATCCAGCTCGACGATGGCCGTCAATTGCGCATCGGTTATGCCGACCAGAACGGCCATCCTTATCGTCCCATCGGCCGATGGCTGGTGGATCAAGGCGAGTTGAAGAAAGAAGACGTGACCATGAGCGCGATCGATAACTGGGCCAAGGCCAATCCGACGCGCATCCCCGAACTGCTCGGCAGCAACCCCAGCTACGTGTTCTTCAATCGCAACCCGGACAGCAACGAAGGGCCACGCGGTTCGCTGAATGTACCGCTGACCGCGGGCTACAGCGCGGCGGTGGACCGCAAGGTGATTCCGCTCGGCAGTCTGTTGTGGTTATCGACCACGCGACCGGACGGCAGCGCGCTGGTACGTCCGGTGGCCGCGCAAGATACTGGCGGCGCCATTGCCGGCGAGGTTCGTGCGGACCTGTTCTGGGGCACGGGCGACGCGGCCGGGCAACTGGCCGGCGACATGAAACAGCAGGGGCAGATATGGATGCTCTGGCCTAAAGGGGCGGCATTGCCACAAGTACCGCAGGTGGCTGACAAACTTTAAAAGCAAAAAGATCGCAGGCTTCGCCAGCTCCTGCATTGACCGCGCTCGTCGCAATATCGCGTCGATCCCAGCAGGAGCTGCCGAAGGCTGCGATCTTTTGATCTTGCCTTTAAACCGACACCACAAAGAAACTGACAATCAACCCCATCCCCACAAACCACACCAGCGACCGCAACATTGCCCAGTCCGCCAAGTAGCAAATAATGAAGAGCAGCCGACTGGTGATGAACAGGACAGACAGCACATTGATTGTCACCAGTTCGGCATTGCCGGCCAAGTGAGCCACGATCACCGCCGCCGCAAACGCCGGGGTCACTTCAAAACTGTTCAGTTGCGCCGCATGCGCCCGCTTGCCCAAGCCCTCCAGCGAGTCGAGAAACCCCCGAGGGTCATGGTTGTGTCTAAGCCCGTACCCGCCACTGATCTTGGCGATGCCTATGCACAAATAAGGCAAGCAGATCGCAATCAAAATGCACCACAGAGCAACCGTCATAACGCAGTCCCTTCTTCAAGTTATAGAGAGTCGAATTCCATCAGGGGCGACTAAAACTTCATCACCAACATGCCGATCAACACCAACCCACAGGCCAAGAGCCGGGGTCTGCCGAAAGGTTCTTTCAGATAGCGCATACCGAACAGCACCACCAGAATCACACTGATCTCGCGCAACGCCGCCGCTTCGGCAATCGAGCCGAGCTGCATCGCCCACAACACCAGAGCGTAACTGAACAGTACGCAAAACCCGACCGCCAAACCCAACCGCCACTGCTCACGCCAGAACAGCATGAACGCCGGGCGTTTACTCACCAGCGCCAACAGCGGAAACGGCCAGGCGCTGAACAAGGTGACCCACACCAGGTAATCCAGCGGATGAGACCAGCGCCGCAGGGCCTGACCATCGATGAAGGTGTAACACCCGATGCAAAACCCGATCAGCGCCACCACCGGTAACATCGACCACGGCAGACGCACCCCGCCACCGCCCTGCCAGAGCAGGCACAACATGCCGAACGGGATCAGCAAAATTCCGAAAATCTGCTGAGCCGTCAGCACTTCCCCGGCGAAGATCAGCGTCAATGCCAGCACCACCAACGGCGACAGGCCGCGCATCAAGGGATAGACCAGACCGAGATCGCCCACCCGATAGGCCTGGATCAACAGGTAGCGATAGAGCAACTCGAATGCCGCTGACGCGAGAATCCATGGCCACATCTCCAGTGGCGGCAGCGCCACGAAGGGTAGCATCAGGACGACAAACAGCAGAGCCACGCTGTCCATGCAGGCCACCACCAATAGCCGCTCCGCACTGAATTTGATCAGGGTATTCCACGCCGCGTGCAACAGCGCCGCCACCAACACCAGAACCGTCGCAAGCACAGCACACTCCTTATTTTGCCCCTCCCTCCCCCGCACATCACGGGGCAGAGAATTGATTCGCCATATGTCCGCAGCTGTTTATACTGCAAGCGACCACGCCGCACTCAGTTGCGCACAGACTAATTCCAATAACTCCTGCCTCTGCCCGCTCTCAACGAGAACGGTCGTCGGCCTGCGTATGCCTGATCAAAGCGTCAAGACTACCGACAGAGACCTTGCGCATGCCACTCGCCTTGCTTGCATTAGCTGTTGCCGCCTTCGGCATCGGCACCACTGAATTCGTCATCATGGGCTTGCTGCCCGATGTCGCCCGCGACCTCGCCGTGAGCATTCCTCATGCAGGCCTGCTCATCACCGGTTACGCCCTGGGCGTGGTGTTCGGTGCGCCGATCCTCGCGGTCGGTACCGCCAACATGCCGCGCAAAGCCACATTGCTGGGCATGACGCTGATGTTCATTCTCGGCAATATCCTCTGCGCCCTGGCGCCGAACTACGCCACTTTGATGGCCGCGCGGGTGATCACCGCGCTGTGCCATGGTGCGTTCTTCGGCATCGGCTCGGTGGTCGCCGCCGGTTTGGTGGCACCGAACAAACGAGCCCAGGCCATTGCCATGATGTTCACCGGCCTGACGTTGGCCAACGTGCTGGGCGTTCCCTTGGGCACTGCGCTCGGGCAATACGCCGGCTGGCGCTCGACGTTTTGGGCGGTCTCGGTGATTGGTGTGATTGCGGCCATCGCGCAGTGGGTTTGGCTGCCCAAGGAAATCCCCATGGACAAAGCCAACCTGGCCAGCGAGTTCAAAGTGCTGGGCAAGGTCAACGTGCTGCTGGCGC
Organism: Pseudomonas sp. JL3; assembly: GCF_031570575.1. Lineage (NCBI taxonomy): Bacteria > Pseudomonadati > Pseudomonadota > Gammaproteobacteria > Pseudomonadales > Pseudomonadaceae > Pseudomonas > Pseudomonas sp. JL3. The sequence continues at coordinate 13,991 of NZ_JAKWJK010000031.1, read as the reverse complement.
TGGGCATGAGCGTGCTGGCGTCCACCAGTCTGTTCAGCGTGTTCACCTATATCGCGCCGATCCTGCAAGACATCACCGGTGTCAGCCCGCATGGCGTGACGATCATGTTGCTGTTGTTCGGGGTCGGTTTGACGGCGGGCAGCATGCTTGGCGGCCGACTGGCGGACAGTCGCTTGCTGCCTTCTCTGGTGGGTATGGCGCTGGCTGTGGTCGTCGTGCTGGCCGCCTTCAGCCAGACCAGTCATTCAGTGGTCCCGGCGGCGATCACACTGGTGCTCTGGGGTATCTTCGCATTTGCACTGTGCCCGATCCTGCAATTGCTGATCATCGATCAGGCTCATGAAGCGCCGAACCTGGGGTCGACGCTGAATCAAAGCGCATTCAATCTCGGCAACGCAGCCGGGGCATGGATCGGCGGGCTGGTTGTGGCCAGTGGCGCGGACCTGGCGGATTTGCCATGGACCGGCGCACTGATCAGCGGGTTGACGGTACTGACGGCGCTGTTTTTCATTTACCTGCAGCGTCGCAGTGCTGTCACGGTCAATGTGTCCGGCTGACAGAGTCAGTTTTGCCACTGATCATTTTTTGATCTTCTGCGGTTCGGGTTCCTGGTCCCGTTCCGCAGATGTCTTCGGCGGCCCGCTTTCACTGCGAATCTGCGCGTGACTGATCAGCGCGAAGATAAAACTGCCACCGATGATATTCCCCGCCAGCGTCGGACCTGCGAACACCAGCCAGAAATCCTTCCACGGCAACTCGCCGGCGAACACCAGGTATGAAACCTCGACCGATCCAACCACGATGTGAGTGAAATCTCCCAGCGCCATGAAATAGGTGATGAGGATGATGATCCACATCTTGGCGCTTTCCATGGACGGGATCATCCAGACCATGGTGGCGATCATCCAGCCGGAGATGATGCCTTTGGCGAACATTTTGCTGGCGTCGTTCTCCATGACCTTGCGCCCGATGTCGAGGAAGGCCATATCGGTCTTGGTGTCGAAAATCGGCAGGTGCAGCATCACATACGCCACCAGTAAAGTGCCGCAGAGGTTACCCACCAGCACTACCGACCACAGCCGCAAAAGCCGCCCGAAATTACCCAGCGTAGGTTTGCTCATGATCGGCAGCACAGCCGTCAGGGTGTTCTCGGTAAAGAGTTGCTGACGGGCGAGAATCACCGCGAGAAAACCTGCGCAGTAACCGAAGCTGGCGATCACCTTGAAGCCTTCACCGTCCGGCAGACGCGAGTTGAGCAATCCCATGCCCATCAGTGACAAACCCATGGTCAGGCCGGCAGCCAGGGCCGACCACCACAGCGCCGCAACACTACGCTCGAGTTCCTGATCACCTTGGGTACGAATGATTTCATGCAGCACCGCCGCGCGCGGTGGCTGGTTCTTGTCGACCTCGCGCTGTTCTTGCGCCGAGAGGTCCGGGGTCTTGCCGTCTTTGGACGTGTCCATAAAGCTCCTGAACCAGTGGCGTGTCGTTTAATTACGACACGCGGGGTTCAGGTCCGTTCTGTAGGAGGTTCGCTTACCCGACGATGTCATCATCCTTGAACTGGTCTTTGACGTACCTGATTTCGGTCCGACCGTGCGGCGCGGGCAGGCCGTCTTCGCCCAGGTTCACGAAAACCATTTTCTCCACCGTCAGGATGCTCTTGCGGGTGATCTTGTTGCGCACTTCGCAGGTCAGCGTGATCGAGGTGCGACCGAACTCGGTGGCGGTGATGCCCAGTTCGATGATGTCGCCCTGGCGCGAGGCGCTGACGAAGTTGATTTCGGAAATGTACTTGGTGACCACGCGCTGATTGCCCAGCTGGACGATGGCGTAGATCGCCGCTTCTTCGTCGATCCAGCGCAACAGGCTGCCGCCGAACAGCGTGCCGTTGGGGTTGAGGTCTTCGGGTTTTACCCATTTGCGGGTGTGGAAATTCATGCTCACTCCTGACCGTCTTGCCGATTGATGCCGGCCATCATGGCAGAGCCCGGACTAGAGCTCTATTAAGCATCGACTATGGTCTCGATTACCGTTCGGGCATTGACCTGCAGAAACGCTTTGGAAGTATCGTCTACACAGCTATAATCGCCACCGTTTCAAAACGGTCATCTTCGGTTGCTACCGTTTTCCCGCCACCTGTCCGAGGGGCGCTGCAGCAGGTTCGACCTGTCAGGCTCGGATGGGGCGTTGACTGGCCACGGCCAGACACTAAACGCACAACGGCGCCCATTCGCATACATTACGAATGGAGGCTCATCATGAGCGCTGTTATCACGCCTGTAGATTTTAACGATTACAAAGTCGCCGACATGTCCCTGGCTGCCTGGGGCCGTCGCGAAACCATCATCGCCGAATCCGAAATGCCAGCCCTGATGGGCCTGCGCCGCAAGTACTCCGCCGAGCAACCGCTCAAAGGCGCGAAAATTCTCGGCTGCATCCACATGACTATTCAGACTGCCGTGCTGATCGAAACCCTGGTTGCCCTGGGTGCCGAAGTGCGTTGGTCGTCCTGCAACATTTTCTCGACTCAAGACCAGGCCGCCGCCGCTATCGCTGCTGCCGGCATCCCGGTTTTCGCCTGGAAAGGCGAAACTGAAGAAGAGTACGAGTGGTGCCTGGAGCAAACCATCCTGAAAGATGGCGCGCCTTGGGATGCCAACATGATCCTCGACGACGGCGGCGACCTGACCGAGCTGCTGCACAAGAAATACCCGGCGATCCTGGACCGTGTCCACGGCGTCACCGAAGAAACCACCACCGGCGTTCACCGTCTGCTGGACATGCTGGCCAAGGGCGAGCTGAAAATCCCGGCCATCAACGTCAACGACTCGGTGACCAAGAGCAAGAACGACAACAAGTACGGCTGCCGTCACAGCCTGAACGACGCGATCAAGCGCGGCACCGACCACCTGCTGTCCGGCAAGCAAGCGCTGGTCATCGGTTACGGTGACGTGGGCAAGGGCTCGGCCCAGTCCCTGCGTCAGGAAGGCATGATCGTTAAAGTCTCCGAAGTCGATCCGATCTGCGCCATGCAAGCCTGCATGGACGGTTTCGAACTGGTTTCGCCGTTCATCGACGGTATCAACAACGGTACCGAAGCGAGCATCGACAAAGCACTGCTGGGCAAGATCGACCTTATCGTGACCACCACCGGCAACGTCAATGTTTGCGACGCAAACATGCTCAAAGCCCTGAAGAAGCGCGCTGTTGTCTGCAACATCGGCCACTTCGACAACGAAATCGACACTGCTTTCATGCGCAAGAACTGGGCATGGGAAGAAGTGAAGCCACAGGTTCACAAGGTTCACCGTACCGGCCCGGGCGCATTCGATGCCCAGAACGACGACTACCTGATCCTGCTGGCCGAAGGCCGTCTGGTTAACCTGGGTAACGCCACCGGCCACCCAAGCCGCATCATGGACGGCTCGTTCGCCAACCAGGTTCTGGCGCAGATCTTCCTGTTCGGCCAGAAGTACGCCGACCTGTCGCCTGCCCAGAAAGCCGAGCGCCTGACCGTTGAAGTACTGCCGAAGAAACTCGACGAAGAAGTGGCCCTGGAAATGGTCCGCGGTTTCGGCGGCGTGGTCACTCAACTGACCAAGCAACAGGCTGACTACATCGGCGTGACCGTCGAAGGCCCGTTCAAGCCGCACGCTTACCGCTACTGATCGGTCCTGCTGCCTGCTTCCCTTGTGGGAGCGGGCTTGCTCGCGAAGGCGGTTTAGCATTCAACATTAATGTCGTCTGTCCCACCGCCTTCGCGAGCAAGCCCGCTCCCACATTGGGATGTGCAAGCGTCCGGCTTATGTGTTTCCAAGGATATGACCATGTCCCAAGACCGTCGCTACAGCTTCGAGTTCTTCCCTACGAAGACCGATGCTGGGCATGAAAAACTGATCGCCACTGCCCGTCATCTGGCGACCTACAACCCTGACTTCTTCTCCTGCACCTACGGCGCTGGCGGTTCGACCCGTGATCGCACCCTCAACACCGTGTTGCAGCTTGAAAGCGAAGTCAAAGTCCCTGCCGCGCCGCATCTGTCTTGCGTGGGCGACAGCAAGGCCGACCTGCGCGGCCTGCTGAGCCAGTACAAGGCAGCCGGCATCCAGCGAATCGTTGCGCTTCGCGGTGACCTGCCCTCGGGCATGGGCATGGCCAGCGGCGAGATGCGTCACGCCAATGACCTGGTTGAATTCATTCGTGAAGAAACCGGCGATCATTTCCACATCGAAGTCGCCGCTTACCCGGAAATGCATCCGCAAGCGCGCAACTTCGAAGACGATCTCAACAACTTCGTGCGCAAGGCCAACGCCGGCGCCAACAGTGCGATCACCCAGTACTTCTTCAACGCCGACAGCTACTTCTACTTCGTCGAGCGTGTACGGGCGAAGGGCGTGAACATTCCGATCGTGCCGGGGATCATGCCGATCACCAACTACAGCAAGCTGGCGCGTTTTTCCGATGCTTGCGGTGCGGAAATTCCGCGCTGGATCCGCAAACAACTGGAAGCCTACGGCGACGACACCCAAAGCATTCAAGGCTTTGGTGAGCACGTCATCACCGAGATGTGCGAACGCCTGCTGCAGGGTGGCGCGCCAGGGCTGCATTTCTACACGCTGAACCAGGCTGAGCCGAGCCTGGCGGTGTGGAATAACCTGAAGTTGCCGCGTTAAGAACAAAGCAAAAGCAAAGGCAAGATCAAAAGATCGCAGCCTTCGGCAGCGCCTGTGGAAGCTGTCAAAGGCTGCGATCTTTTGCTTTCCGGCGCCCTTTTATTGTGCAGTCATATCCTGAGATAGAGCTTCTGGATCCGGTTTCTGGCTCTTTATGATTTCTCGTCGTAATCTCAAGCCATGCCCCTGATCGCTCAGTTACTCACCGTGCTTCTGTTCACTTGCCTGAGCCTCACCGCTCGGGGCGAGAAGTTGCGTATTGTCACCGAACCTTGGGCACCTTACGTGTACGAGGAAAACGGCAAATCCCTGGGGCTCGACTACGAAACCACGGCCATCGTCTTCAAACGCCTCGGGATCGACGTGGAGTGGCAGTTCCTGCCATGGAAACGCTGCCTGTCGATGCTTGAGCAAGGCCAGGCGGATGGCGCGCTGGATATTTTCCACAGCGACGAACGCGACGCGACTCTGCTCTACCCCAGCGAACCGCTCTCGCAAGTCGAGTTCGTGATGTTCTACGCTAACGAGCGACCGCATCCGTTTCGCACCCTGGACGATCTGAAAGGCCTGACCATCGGCACCTCGCCGGGCTACCTGTACAGCAAGGACTTCAGCGAATCGACACTATTCACCCGGGAGCCGGCACCCACCCATGAAGCGAACTTCGGCAAACTGGTGCGCGGCCGCATCGACCTGCTGATCACCGATCGCCGGGTCGGCCAGCATTTGCTCGATCAACTGAATATCCGCGACAAGATCACCGAGAATCCGATCATCATCAGCCAGCAAAGCCAGTTTCTGGCGGTACGCCGCAATGCCGGGATGGATTTATTGGTGCAGCGATTCGGTGCCGAGCTCAAACGTTTCAAGCGCGAGCCGGCCTATGCTGAACTGAGCGCCCGCTATGGCGCCGGCCCAGCCACCGACGCGCAGGCCCCCAGCGCCACCACAACCGGCGGAAAAACCGTTGAGCAGCAGGAAAGCGGCGCGCAGTGATTGCTCTGTTATACTCCGGCCTTCCCGCCAGGCTCACGCCCGGACGCTCGGACTTGTTCAAGGCATCTCGATCCCGCTACAGCGCAGCTTTTCAGCCCGCGCGAGCGCTCCAGACGAGCCTTCGAGGCCCAGCAGGACCGGACGGGATTGCGTCCTCTTAAACGCCATTCGCGCCAGGCAAGACTCCCATTGGGCCAAGCCCTAACTAAAACAGGATTACTCATGTCCTTTGCTTCCCTCGGTCTCTCCGAGGCTTTAGTCCGCGCCATCGAGGCAGCGGGCTATACCGAGCCTACTCCGGTGCAACAGCGGGCCATTCCCGCCGTGTTGCAAGGTCGCGACCTGATGGTTGCGGCACAGACAGGTACTGGTAAAACCGGCGGCTTCGCCCTTCCGATTCTGGAGCGGTTGTTTCCCAACGGTCACCCGGACAAATCCCAGCGTCACGGCCCGCGCCAACCGCGCGTACTGGTCCTGACCCCAACCCGCGAACTCGCGGCCCAGGTGCACGAAAGCTTCAAGGTCTATGCCCGTGACCTGAAGTTCGTCAGCGCCTGCATCTTCGGCGGCGTCGGCATGAACCCACAGGTTCAGGCCATGTCCCGCGGTGTCGACGTGCTGGTGGCCTGTCCCGGTCGCCTGCTCGACCTCGCCGGCCAAGGCAGTGTCGACCTGTCCCACGTGGAAATCCTCGTGCTGGACGAAGCCGACCGGATGCTCGACATGGGCTTTGTCCATGACGTGAAAAAGGTCCTCGCCCGTCTGCCGAGCAAACGCCAGAACCTGCTGTTCTCGGCGACCTTCTCCAAAGACATCACCGACCTCGCCGGCAAGTTGCTGCACAACCCGGAACGCATCGAGGTCACGCCACCGAACACCACGGTCGAGCGCATCGAACAGCGCGTATTCCGTCTGCCGGCCAACCACAAGCGTTCACTGCTGGCGCACCTGATCACCGCAGGCGCCTGGGAACAGGTGCTGGTATTCACCCGCACCAAGCACGGCGCCAACCGCCTGGCCGAGTACCTGGACAAGCACGGCCTCACCGCCGTCGCCATCCACGGCAATAAGAGCCAGAACGCCCGCACCAAAGCCCTGGCCGACTTCAAGGCCGGTGAAGTGCGCATCCTGGTCGCCACCGACATCGCCGCTCGCGGCCTGGACATCGACCAGTTGCCTCACGTGGTCAACTTCGAACTGCCGAACGTCGACGAAGATTACGTGCACCGTATCGGTCGTACTGGTCGTGCCGGTCGTTCGGGCGAGGCGATCTCGCTGGTCGCTCCGGACGAAGAAAAGCTGCTGAAAAGCATCGAGCGCATGACCAAGCAGAAAATCGCCGACGGCGACCTGATGGGCTTCGATTCCAGCGCTGTGGAAGCCGAGAAACCTGAAGTTCGCGAGCGTCCGGATGTGCGTAACCCGCGCAACCCACGTGGCCCGCGCGGCGACGGCCCGAACGGCAGCGGTGGTGGTGGAGGTCGTAAAGACAAAGGCAAGGACAAAGGCGGCAAGGAAAAACCTGCCGCTGGCCGTGGCGAGCGCCCGGCGCGTGAACACAAGCCACGCGAAGGCACCCCGGCCCGCGAACAACAGCGCCCGGCCCCTCGCGCCGCCGCCGACCGTGCTCCGGACGAGTTCCTGGACGACGATATCGATAACTTCGGTAACCGCGTCGACTACGTGCCTCAAGCCAAACCGGCTCAGGGCCGTGGCCGCCGTCCGGGCGCTCCGGCACAAGGCGCAGGCGCAAGTGCTCCGCGCACCGGTCAGCCACAAGGTCGCCAGAACGGTCCGCGCAACAGCAGCGGCGCAACCACCGGCACGCCACCGGCCAAGCGCAGCGGCCCACGCAACGGTGCTCCACGTGACGGCCAGGCCCGTCGCGAAGAGTCCCGCAATCGCCGCCCGGCCCGTGACGAACAACCTCGTTCGGAACCGGCCGTGCAGAACCCGCGGGGCCCGGCACCGAAGATCATTCACAAGGAGTCGAAAAGCGATCGCTTCCCGACACCTGAGCAACTGGATCAACTGCCAGGCCGTCCACGCGGCGAAAAACCAGCGTTGCTGACCCGCAATCGCTGATTTATCGCTGTTATGAAAAATGCCCCGGATCGCAAGATCAGGGGCTTTTTTTTATGCGTCAACGTAACCCTGTAGGAACCAGGCTTGCCGGCGAAGGGGACGATACGGTTTCTGCGGCGCAGCTGATGACGCCTTCGCGGGCAAGCCTCGCTCATACAGGGTTATGTGTCGATCACTGGAATGGCCTTAATCCACCAGAAACAAAAAACGCCCCGGATCGCGAGATCAGGGGCGTTTTTGTTCAAGCGGCGAAATTCACTTCGCTTTCACACCTTCAAACGTAACGTACAGCTCGACCGCGTCGGACGCTGGGCCCAAATCTTTCTGTTTGCCGAAATCGGAACGCTTGATGCTGGTGGTACCTTCGAAGCCGGCACGGTAGCCACCCCATGGATCTTTGCCTTCGCCCAGGAAGGTAGCCTTGACGACAACCGGCTTGGTCACGCCGAGGATAGTCAGGTCACCTGTCACGTCGGCAGTGTCTTTACCAGCGGCGTTTTTACCGGTGGATTTAACACTGGTGGAGACGAACTTGGCGTCGGCGAATTTGCCCACGTTCAGGAAGTCACCGCTGGCGATGTGCTTGTCACGTTCGGCGTGGTTAGTGAACACGCTGGCAGTGCGCACATTGAACTCGATCTTGCTGTCTTCAGGCTTGGCGGCGTCGAAGCTGAACTTGCCGTCGATGTCCTTGAAGGTACCGGTGATGTAGCTGTAACCCAGGTGGCTGATCTTGAAGTCAACGAAGGCGTGCTGGCCTTCTTTGTCGACAACGTAATCGGCCGCCATCACGTTAGCCGACAGCAGAGCAGAACCGATTGCCAGAGCGGCGAGCGTCTTTTTCAACATGCTTTCTATTCCTTTGGAGTCGAGGTTGAACATCAGGCTTTGCGTCCCAGCATACGGATGAGGGTCGCATCACGATCGATAAAGTGGTGTTTCAATGCTGCCAACGCATGGAGGCCGGAAAAAATTACCAGCGCCCACGCCAGGTACAAATGAATCACACCCGCGGTGTCTGCCTGGTCCGGTAGTCCGGAAACCAGTGCAGGAACTTCAAACAGGCCAAACACCGGGATCCCGACACCGTCTGCGGTGGAAATCAGGTAACCGGCAATCATCACAGCGAACAGCCCGAGATAGAGGAAGGCGTGGCCGAACACGGCACCAAGGCGCGTCATGCGGCTATAACTTTGCAGGGGCGGCGGCGGTGGGCTGATGAAGCGCCACAACACCCGCAGCAACATGACGGCGAACAACACCAGGCCAATGCTCTTGTGCAGATCCGGCGCATCTTTGCGCCAGGAACTGTAGTAGTCGAGACCGACCATCCACAGCCCTAATGCGAACAGGCCGAAGACCGCGAGCGCCACACCCCAGTGCACGAAGATGCTGACCCAACCGTAGCGGGAAGAAGAGTTACGTAGCTGCATTGCCCAAATCCTGTAAGAACTGCGCCCAAGACTATCGAGTTATCTATCGACTTAAAGCGGAAAATTTCGCTCTGAAACATCGAGAAATACGATCATGACCTTGGGGTCGAGATGTTAAGTGAGTGTTAACCGGAAGAAAAAACCTACAGACGCTGTCCTATATTCGCTTCCAAAAAGCCTTTACCACTCGTCAGAACTGTCATATCTGACAGTAGCTACCATTCAGGTCATTGATGAACCTGATCTCGGGCGTTTGTCCGAGCGTCTGAACAGGAGTTCTACCATGAGTCACCATTCGAGTTCATCCCCCGTAATTACGCGCAACCTATCCAATTCGATACCCGTAGGGGAAGGACCGCGAGGGATAGCCATCAACGACGATGGATCACGGGTTTTTGTTTGCAATTACATTTCAGGCAATGTGTCAGTCATCGACACCCTGAACAAAAAGGTAATCCGCACCATTGCCGTCGAGCGTTACCCGCAAAGCATCGCTCTTGGCCATCGGGGTAAAAGGGCTTACGTGACCAACTACGGTTCAAGTTCAGTGTCGGTTATTGATACTGAAACATACTCGGTGGGTCACGTTAAGGTGGGAAGACACCCTTGGGGAATCGTCGTAAGTCGAGACGGGAAACATGTTTACGTCACCGTTCGACAAGATAAAGAGTGGCTGGCAATTATTGACACCCGCACTTATGCGGTGAGCAGAGTGTGCGGATTACCCTCTCCCTCCATAAGTGTGGATATCAGCCAGGACGATTCGCGTCTTTATATTTCCAGCACCAACTCCCCTGGCGGCCCTTATCAGGACGCGCTCACAGTCATCAGCAGCAAGACCTTCAAAGTCATCAGCATCATCAAAACCGAACAATATCCGTCAGCGGTTACCGTCAGCCCCGACGGCAGCAAAGTGTATATCGTGGGTATGGACGCTCGAAAACTGACCGTGCTGGACACCCGGTCATCGATAGTCAGGCATTTTGATTTTGTGACGTGCGAAGGGAAAGTAGTATTCGGCGAAAGAAACGCTTATGCCGTGGATCAAACCAGAAAAGAGGTCGTGGAAGTGAGTACCGCCACCTATGAGATTGTTCGCCGGGTTCCAATCCCTGGCGCTTTTGACCCGTATGACATGGTTCTTGATAAACACAACCACGCCTATATCAGCGACTACCAAAAAGACGAAGTACATAGTGTCGATCTAGCCTAGCGTCAAAGCAAAATCAGCAGCGACATACACAAGACGTAAAAAAAGCGCGGCATCACTGCCGCGCTTTTTTTGATTCCAGGACTTACTGCGCCTTGGTTTCAGTCGTCGTCGGGGTCTTCGCAGCAGTACTGACCGCTGGTTTCTTCACCGGCTCAGTCTTTTTTGCCGTCGCCTTGACCGGAGCTTTTTTGGCCTCGGTTTTGGCAGCAGGCTTTTTCACTGGTGCTTTGGCCGGTGCTTTCTTGGCAGGCTCTGCTTTCACCGGTGCCGCAGGCTTCGGCGGCTCAACCGGTGCTGGCGCTGGAGTCGGCGCAAGTACTGGGGCGGGTGCCGGAGCAACCGGGGCCACGGGTGCTGGCGCCTTGGCCGGGGCCGGTTTGTCGTCAGAACCGCCGAACAGGTTGGTGAAGAAGTTGCCTTTCTTCGCCGCCACTGCACCTGCCGCTGCTGCGGTCGCCGCCGGAACAACTTTCGCCGGCTCAAACGATTTGCCTGCCGCCAGGTCTTCTACCTGACTGGCTGCGCGCTGACCGGTGCGCAATGCGCCTTCCAGAGTGCCTGGGTATAGGGCGTCGGTGTGTTCGCCGGCAAAGGCTACACGTTGCAGCGGACGTTCCCACAGGCGCCAGTACTTGCTGATCTGGCCCGGGCCGAAGGCCAGGTAAGCACCACCCATCGACGGGTCGGTGCTGTAGCGACGGATTTCATAACCGGTGAACGAACCGCGTGCCTGTGGATAAAAGGCGTGCAGACGAATCAGTACCTGATCGACCATCTGCTTGTCACCGAAGGCCTGCATCACGCGCGCATTGTCGCCGGACAGGTTGATCACCACGTTGGCGCCACCCTTCAGGGCCGGCTCGACCCACAACATGCCCAGGCCGGTGTTGCTGTAGATCTCGCCGGACATGCGCGCCTTGCTTTCCCACACCGGTGTCTTGAACTTCAGCATGATCTGGTCACGCCAGCCGTAGTTGGTGCCTTTGATAGCGCCCAGGTGCTGGGCATCCAGCGCCGGGGTCATCTGGATCTTGTTCAGTGCACGCAACGGCACGGCCAACACGACGTAGTCTGCCTGATAGCCAACACTGCCGACTTTGACGGTCACGCCGTCCTTGTCCTGAGTAATGGCCGAAACCGGGGAGCTGGTCTTGATGGTTTTCAGTTGTTTGACAAAGGCCTGGGCCAGCACCGGGCTGCCGCCAGGCAGGCGCGAGGCACGCAGGTCGCGGTCGGCAACGCCACGGTAGACGCGGTTCTGCTGTGCGAAGTACAGCAGCGACAAGCGCGAAGGTTCGTCATAGCGGGTACGAATCTGCTGATTCACCAACTGACGCGCAGTGGCTGGCAGACTCAAGCGATCGAGCCAGTTGGACACGGTGATCTGGTCCAGGGCAAACAGCGTGCTGTTGGCGGCCGGATTCTGCGGGTCCTCGATCGAACGCGCCAGATCATCCAGGGTCTTTTCGTAGCGTTTCAGCGCCTCGGCGGTGGCCGGCTGTTTAGTCGCCAGGTCCGCAGCGGTGAAATACACGCCGTCGATCAGGTAGCTCGGGGTCCGCACGAATTCAGGGGCTGGCGTGGTGGTCAGCTTGAATGTCGAGACGTACTTGTTCAGCACCGGTTGGGTCTTCTCGTTGCCGATCCACTCACTGGTGGCCATGCCGGAGCGACCGCCCAACGTCGGTTTGGCTTCCAGCAGGGTGACCTGCCAGCCTTTGTTCTGCAATTCGTACGCCGCGGTGAGGCCCGAAAGCCCGCCGCCGACCACGATCACCGTTTTATCCTTGGCCAGCGCCGAAACGCTGAACAGCCCCAACATCACCAGCGCACAGGCGCGCAGCCAACCAGCAGACATTCAGCGAACTCCGGAAATACACGAGGGAAATAGCGGTTTTACGAGTCAGACGACTCAAAGAGCCGCGAAGAATACGTCAGCCATCAAAACGCCGCCAGCGACGTCTATCTCCTTATACAAAGTAGCTCAATCGACACAATGGGTTGTCCCGATGACGCGCATTGCATAGGCTTGCGCGATTGTTTGCCCGCGCACCAAGCGAGCCGCCTCGAGGAGACTGAACATGGGCCTGAATAATCAGTGGATGCAACGTGACCTCGCGGTGTTGTGGCATCCCTGCACCCAGATGAAAGACCACGAACAGCTGCCGCTGATCCCGATCAAACGCGGCGAAGGCGTCTGGCTGGAAGACTTCGAAGGCAAACGCTACCTCGACGCAGTCAGCTCCTGGTGGGTCAATGTGTTCGGACACGCCAACCCGCGAATCAACCAGCGCATCAAGGATCAGGTCGATCAGCTGGAACACGTGATCCTCGCCGGTTTCAGCCATCAGCCGGTGATCGAACTGTCGGAGCGTCTGGTGAAGATGACGCCCGAAGGCCTGACCCGGTGCTTCTATGCCGATAACGGTTCGTCCTGCATCGAAGTCGCGCTGAAAATGAGCTTTCACTACTGGCTCAACCGCGGCCAGCCGAACAAGAAGCGCTTCGTCACCCTCACCAACGGTTACCACGGCGAGACCATGGCGGCGATGGCGGTGGGCGACGTGCCGCTGTTCACCGAAACCTACAAAGCCCTGCTGATGGACACCATCAAGGTGCCGAGCCCCGATTGCTACCTGCGCCCCGAGGGCATGAGCTGGGAAGAACACTCGCGCACTATGTTCGCCGCCATGGAGCAGACGCTGGCCGACAACCACGACACCGTAGCCGCCGTGATTCTGGAGCCGCTGATTCAGGGTGCCGGCGGGATGCGCATGTATCACCCGGTGTACCTGAAGTTGCTGCGCGAAGCCTGTGATCGTTATGGCGTGCACCTGATCCATGATGAAATCGCCGTCGGCTTCGGCCGCACCGGAACGATGTTCGCCTGCGAACAGGCCGGTATCCGCCCGGATTTCCTCTGCCTGTCCAAGGCCCTGACCGGCGGTTACTTGCCGTTGGCGGCCTGCCTGACCACCGATGAGGTCTACAGCGCCTTCTACGACGACTACCCGACCCTGCGCGCCTTCCTGCATTCCCACAGCTACACCGGCAATCCGCTGGCGTGCGCGGCGGCATTGGCGACGCTGGATATCTTCGAAGAAGACAACGTCATCGAGAACAACAAGGCCCTGGCCCAGCGCATGGCCTCCTCCACTGCGCACCTGGCCGATCACCCGAACGTTGCCGAAGTACGCCAGACCGGCATGGTCCTGGCCATCGAGATGGTCAAGGACAAGGCGAGCAAGACCGCTTACCCATGGCAGGAACGTCGTGGTTTGAAAGTGTTCCAGCATGCGCTGGAGCGTGGTGCTTTACTGCGGCCGTTGGGCAGCGTGGTGTATTTCCTGCCGCCGTACGTGATTACCCCGGAGCAGATCGATTTTCTGGCCGAGGTGGCCAGCGAAGGCATCGACATCGCCACCCGCGACAGCATCAGCGTGGCGGTGCCGAAGGACTTTCATCCGGGCTATCGCGATCCGGGCTAGGTTTTTCTCGTTCCCACGCGCAGCAAAGGAATGCAGCCGGGGACGCTCTGCGTCCCAAAAGCGGACGCGGAGCGTCCGGTGAGGCATTCCCACGCAG
>NZ_JAKWJK010000030.1:0-33327 GCF_031570575.1 Pseudomonas sp. JL3 | reverse complement strand
ATAATCAGTATTGCAAAAATGGGGGTGACCATAGATTTTTTTTGTGCAGAGAGATCAAAAAATCGCAGTGCACCAAGTTGCCGGACCCCGAAGCCAGTGCTAGGTTTAGCCCACAGCCCGTGTAGCTCAGCCGGTAGAGCAGCGCACTCGTAACGCGAAGGTCGCAGGTTCGATTCCTGTCTCGGGCACCATTCTCTTCTTCATTTCACCTTTCTGCTCAGCTCCTCGACGGTGCGCTTGAGCTGATCCATCGCGCGATCCTGATCGCTGATCTCCCGTTTGAGACTGGAGATTTCGCTGTTGCTCGAGCTTGAGCTGGAGCCGTTGTTGCGTTTTAGCTCTTCCACTTGCTTGCCAAGGTTGTTCAGATCGCGCTCCTGCTCATTGACCGTGCGCTTGAGATCGTCAATCTCCTTGCTGCTGGAGCTTGAGCTGGAACCGCTGTTACGTTTGAGTTCTTCGATCTGACGGGCCTGCTCGCCGATAGTGCGCTTCTGGCTTTCCAGTTCGGTGGCATTGGCCTTCACGGTTTTTTGCAGGCTTTCCAGATCATCGATGCTGACGCTGGTTCTGACGAGTGTGTCCTTGCCGAATGAATTGTGGAGGGCGGAGATTTTGTCGGAGTACAACGCAGGGTCAGAGGTGACTTCGACAGCCGCTTGAGCAGCGCTGGTCACTGTCAGGCTACCGAGCAGCAGGGTAGCGGTGGCAAGCTGGGTAGACAAAAGCTGCGAAAAACTGCGCATCGCTGGAGTTCCTTGTGAAGTGCTGATGTGGCACATCGCTATGACTTGGGATTTCGACTTATGTTCCCAAGGCTTCTTGCATGTGGCTTTTTATGTAAAGACCCGTGTAATTCATCGACAAAACGTCCTATATTCGTTGTCTGCATGAGCATCGCCCAGCAGTTTTCAGATGATCCCGAATGGTTCTGAAGGCCAGGCAAACCGGGCTTCCAACGGTTTTTTGCGTCAGAGAGATCCTTGATGATCCAGATCCATCTTCCATTCCCCAGATCAGCGAGAACGCCATGACCGTTAAAGAATTGACCCAAGAAGCCAGACACGAAGAAGCGCTGAAAAAGTACGTGCTGGACGCGCCCGAGTTGCTGGAAGAGATCAAGGACTTGCCCGCCGACGATCAGAAAGACCAGATCCAGTGGGCATTCGAGGATGAGGCGGAAGCTCAGGGCTTGCAGCCGTGGGAGCTGACGCTTAAGTACACGACTACCCCGGAAGAGTTCGAGGTCGAGCGCTTGAAGCTGCACAAGGAAGCGGCCGAGGTATTGGGCGTCGAGTGGGAAGAGTACTGCGAGATGAACAATCTGGTGGTCTGAAAAAAATGCCAGCCTTTATCAGGCTGGCATTTTTTATTATCAAAGGCGTGATCAGAGACTCAGTCGCATCGACAGGTCCACAGCCTTCACATCCTTGGTCATTGCACCAATCGAAATATAATCCACTCCGGTTTCGGCGATTGGCAGCAGCGTGCTTTCGTTGATGCCGCCGCTGGCCTCCAGTTTTGCCTTGCCGGCGTTCAAGCGCACGGCTTCGCGCATGTCATCCAGGCTCAGTTCATCGAGCATGATGATGTCGGCGCCCGCCGCCAGTGCTTCCTTCAGTTCCGCCAGGTTTTCCACTTCGATCTCCACCGGTTTGCCCGGGGCGATCTTGTGCGCGGCGTTGATGGCTTCAGGAATGCCACCGCAGGCGGCGATATGGTTTTCCTTGATCAGGAAGGCGTCATACAGGCCGATGCGGTGGTTATGGCAACCGCCGCAGGTCACGGCGTATTTCTGGGCCAGGCGCAGCCCCGGCAGGGTTTTGCGGGTGTCGAGCAACTTCACCTGGGTCTCGGCGACAAAATCGGCCAGGTACTGCGCGCGAGTGGCCACGCCGGACAGCATTTGCAAAAAATTCAGTGCGCTGCGTTCGCCCGTCAGCAGCGAGCGCGCCGGGCCTTCGAGATGGAATAGCACCTGATTGGGTTTCACCCGTTCGCCGTCGCGCACCTGCCAATGAACGGCAACCCGCGGGTCCAATTGCCGGAACACCGCATCCACCCACGCGGTGCCAGCAATGACAGCCGCATCGCGGGTGATGATGGTGGCTTTGGCCAGGCGTTCGGCCGGGATCAGTTGCGCGGTGATGTCGCCGCTGCCGATGTCCTCGAGCAACGCACGGCGCACGTTGGCTTCGATTTCGGCGGTCAAATCGGCGAGACGTAGATTCGGCATAACGGGCTCCACAAACAAAGTGGCCCGATTATAGGGCCATGCTGCGAGGCAACCCAAGGCATCAACGGTCATCGGGTTACCCGTAAACCTGCATTTGGTCGATTCGCACGAGACTCGGCGCTAAGCAAGGAGCACTCATGAACGTCTATTCCTTGGTGAAGCGCAGAGTCTGCTGGCACAAGGAAGGTCTTTTGTCGATAATCCGCCTTGCATTTGACGTCATGGCTTTGACGTGAACCGAAGAATCACCGTTTCAGGAGGCTTGGATGCACAACGACGGGAATGTAGTGCCTTTGCACAAGGCGGCTACCGACCAGGCGACTCACTCGCCGCTCGCCCGCCTGCCCGTGATTCTGCTTCAGGTTCGCGACAAGGCCGCTCAACAGCTCAAGCAAGGTTTGCAGGAGCTGTTCGATAACGCCGACGACACCCTGTTTGAAATGGCTGACCGGGCCCGAAACAACGTCGAGCAAAACATCTTCTTCGAAGCCATGCGCGATTTGCGCCTCAAGCGCAAAAGCATCGAACGTGGTTTTATGGAGCAATTTTTCGAGGCCTTCGTCAGCCTCGCGCAGTGCGACATTTCCCAGGCTGCCTTGCCCCGGGCATTGGTTTTCGATGCTTCGGCGGCGATGCCCAGCGACGACATGGAACGCAACGTGGCGGTGGAGGCCATGGTCGGCAAAGTGTTGAACCGTGACGGTTTCGCCCTCGACCAGCTCACCGCTCGACTCAGCACACTGCTGAGCAAGACGCTGGTCGAACAGCACAACCCCCTGGGGCCGACGCTGCTCTGCGAGTATTTCTTGCAGGCCGGGCGCAATCTGGGCATGGAGATCAAGGTCAAGCTGATCATCCTCAAGTTGTTCGAACGCTATGTGCTCAGCAATGCTGATCAGCTCTACGCCGAAGCCAATCAACTGCTGATCGCCACCGGCGTGCTGCCGGACCTCAAGCCCGCCCCGGCGCGGCGTGCCACCGATCGGGCGGCTGCGAGCGTTCGTGCTGACTCCGCCGAAACAGGCGTGCGGACTGCTAATACGCAGATTGACGATGGCGTGCAGGAAGTCTTCGCCGCATTGCAGGAGTTGCTGTTCCATGTGCGTGGCAGCGTCGCGCCGACCCTGGAAGTCAGTGCCCAGACCCAGCCCATTTCAACCCGCGACCTGCTGCGCCTGCTCTCGCATTTGCAGCAATACGTGCCGGCGCTGGCGGCTCAGGACGACTTCGATCTGCGTAACCAGCTCGAACAACTGCTGACACGGGTCAGTGTCAAAAGCGGCAAGTCGCGCGTGGTGGGGGTGGCCGACGAAGACGTGATCAACCTGATCGCCATGCTCTTCGAATGCATCCTCGATGACCGCAACCTGCCGGACTCCCTCAAGGCGCTGATCGGCCGTTTGCAGATTCCGATGCTCAAGGTCGCGGTGCTCGACAAGAGCTTTTTCAGCCGCAGCAGCCATCCCGCCCGGCGTTTGCTCAACGAAATCGCCGCTGCGGCCATGGGCTGGGGCGAATGCGATGACCATGAGCGCGACAGCCTGTACCTGCGCATCGAGCAAGTGGTGCAGCGTTTGCTGAATGACTTTGTCGATGACCCGGCGATCTTTTCCGAATTGCTGGCGGATTTTCTCGCCTTCACCAGTGACGAACGCCGTCGCAGCGAATTACTCGAGCAACGCACCCGTGACGCCGAAGAAGGCCGTGCCAAGACCGATCTGGCCCGTCAGCGCGTCGAGCAGGCGCTGAATCAGGCGTTGATCGGCAAGGTGCTGCCGCACAGCGTGGTGGCGTTTGTCCAGGAGGCCTGGAGCAAAGTGCTGTTGCTGACCTGCCTCAAGCACGGTGATCAGTCCGCCGAATGGCATGCCGATGTGCAGACCATGGCGCAACTGATCTGGAGCGTGCAGCGCCATGATGAAACCGACGCGAGCCTGCGCTTGTTGTCGCTGGTGCCGGGGTTGCTCAAGTCGTTGCGCGATGGGTTGAACAGCTCGGCATTCGACCCGTTCGCCACCGGCGAGTTTTTCAGCGAGCTGGAAGTTTTGCACCTTCAGTTGTTCGAACACCCGGGCCCGAAAAGCATGCCTGTTAACGGGCCGATGATGGTCGAAGTACAGCAGGAAATCGTGCTTCGCACCGCTGACGAAGGCCCGGTCGAAACGGCATCGATGCGTTTGCCGGAGGATGATGTCGCTCTGCTTCAGGTCGATCAGCTGCGCCTGGGCTGCTGGGTCGAGTTTCAGGAGGATGAGGACAACACCCTGCGCTGCAAGCTGGCGGCGATCATCGAAGCCACCGGCAAGTACATCTTCGTCAACCGTACCGGGATGAAAGTGCTGGAGCACAGTCGTACCAGCCTGGCCCTGGAATTCCGGCGTGGCGCGGTGCGAGCGCTGGACGACACCTTGCTGTTCGACCGGGCGCTGGAGTCGGTGCTGGGCAATCTGCGGCGTCTCAATCGCGGCAAGTGATCGCGCGCCGAGGGTCTATCGCGGCATACTGGGCACCAACACAGTCGTCGTTGAAGGAACCGGTATGCAGTTGGACCCCGCGAGCGGTTGGTGTCAGGGCGTGCGTTTATGCCCCTCACCCAACTTCAATGCGCGCCCCGAGGGCGAAATTTCCCTGCTGGTGATCCACAACATCAGCCTGCCGCCAGCGCAGTTTCTGACCGGCAAGGTGCAGGAGTTTTTCCAGAATCGTCTGGATGTCACGGAACATCCCTACTTTGCAGGGATCGCCGACCTGCGGGTGTCTGCGCATTTTCTGATTGAACGTGACGGCACTGTCACTCAGTTTGTCTCTTGTCTAGAGCGCGCCTGGCACGCTGGCGTCTCGTGTTTCGAAGGACGGGAAACCTGTAACGATTTTTCCGTGGGCATCGAGCTCGAAGGCACGGATGATCTGCCGTTCACCGACGCCCAATATCAAGCGTTGACGATCCTGACGCGACAGCTGCAAAGCGCCTTCACGGGCATCACCGCACAACGCATCTGCGGGCATAGCGACATTGCACCCGGGCGCAAGACTGATCCGGGACCGGCATTTGACTGGGCACGCTATCGCGCGGCTCTGGCAAACGCTGCTCTGGAAGAAAAGGAGTAACAATGAGTTTTCTGGTGCTGCTGTTGGCGGTGTGGATCGAGAAGTTCTCGGCCTTGCGCCATCGGGTTCAACGTGATGGCGGTTGGGTGCGCGAGCTGCACAAGCTTGAGGCCAGCCCACGCATGACAAACAGTCCGTGGCTGATACTGGTGGTGCTGGTGTTGTTGCCGGTGGCGCTGCTGGGTTTGCTGTTGCTGGTGCTGGACCCGGTGGCCTACGGCTTGCTGGCGTTGCCGGTGCACCTGCTGGTGGTGATTTACAGTCTGGGCCGTGGTGATCTGCTGGCCGACCTCGGGCCGTTCCGCGATGCCTGGCGCCGGGAAGACCTGCAAGCCGCCGCGCATGTGGCCAAACGTGACCTGAATATTTGCGCTGACAGCGGCGAGCAACTGCTGGAGCGAGTTGAAGGGCATCTGTTGTGGCAGGCCTATCAGAGCTTTTTTGCGGTGATCTTCTGGTACTTCCTGCTGGGCCCGGTTGCAGCGTTGAGCTATCGACTGCTGGCGCTGGCCGAGGAACACGGGCAGAACCCGGCCGTGGTCGAGCGAGCGGCACAGCTGCGTCATGCGTTCGATTGGGTACCGGTGCGACTGCTGGCGGCGAGTTTTGCGCTGGTCGGCAACTTTGTCGCGGTCGGCCGGGTGATGCTGCACGAGCTGCTGAACTGGAACATCAACGCCGCCCAACTGATCGAGAAGGTCGGGTTGGTGGCCGGTGAAATTCCGGCACCGGTGGTCGGGCCGGACGGCATCAACAGCCTCGACCGGATCTGGGAACTGCTGCTGCGCGCGGCGGTGCTTTGGTATGCCGGGTTTGCGTTGTGGACTGTTTTGTCCTGATTTCTGCTTTGAATCGAAAAGATCGCAGCCCTGTAGCAGGCTGCGTGTCTGTCGTTAACCTTAAGTTACAAAACCCCCCGCCGATTTAGGCTATACAGAGATAGCGCCGATAGTGGCTATCTGCTGTCTCTGCGCGCCTGCCATAAAAATAAGAATTCAAAGGGAGACTTCACAGTGAAGAGCTTGCTCTATCCCGCCGTCGCGCTGATGAACCGCCTGAGTTTCGGCATGAAGTTCAGCCTGATCAGCGTGCTGTTCCTCGTGCCGATGCTGGTGACCAACTTCTATCTGGTGCGCGATTCCTATCGCGAATTCCAGGGCACCCGGGTCGAGCTGCAGAGCCTTGACCTGCTGGGCAGCGGCCTGAGCCTGCGCCGGGATCTGGAAACCCTGAACAACCTGGTGCAGATCAACGTTACCCTTGGCCAGTCCGGCAAGGCGGGTCATGTCGAGTCGAATATCAGCGCCCTGGAGCAAAGCGTTCTGACCCGTTTGCAAGGGCTGGCGGCGATGACCACTGATCCGGAGCAAATCACCTTTTTCGATGGCAAGCGCGATGAAATGATTGCCGCGTTCAAGACCCAGCAAGCGGAAACCTCCCTGCAAAGCAAAAGTGCGCTGATCGGCAAGTTGCTCGGCAACGCGCAGATTTTCAGCCAGATCATTGCCAGCCAGGCCGGCCTGAGCCGCGACAGCCAGAGCGACATGCGTCAACTGAGCGAGCTCATTACCAACGTCACGCCAGCCGTCACCCAGACGCTCGGTGAAGGCCGCGCGATGGGTTCTTACTCATTGGGGCAGGGCTTTCTCAATTCGGCGTCGAGCACCCGATTCGATGAGTTGCTGGCGCAGATCGAAAAGCTTCAGGCCGAATACGGTCTGAAATTGCAGGATGCTCTGGGCTCCAGTAAAGCGGCGCACGAAACCCTGGCCGCTCAGGCCGAAAGCAGCAAGGCCTCCCTGAAAAAAGCCAGTGAACTGTTCGAAGAACAGGTGGTGATGGCTGACACCCTCGATGCACCGTGGCAGGCCTTTTACGATCAGGTCACGGGCCTGATCGACCAGACCTACCAACTCAACGAGGCCACCCTGAAGTTTCTCGGTACCCAGTTGCAACAGCGTCTGGAGCAGCATCGCACCCACATGATCTTGCAGGTAGTGGCATTGGCCGTGGTGTTTGTGTTGATTTTTTACCTCTACGGCGGTTTCTACGCCTCGACCCGCACCACCCTCAAGCGTCTTGGCGCGGTGATGGACAAGGTGGCGGCCGGGGACATGACCGTGACTTTCAGCGCCAACAGCCGCGATGAACTGGGCGAGTTGGGCGAGGTGTTCACCAGCACCGTGAAGAAAATCCATGACCTGATCGAGCGCGTGGGCCAGACCGTCAGTGAAGTCGAGCGCCAGGCCGGCCAGGTCGAAAACGTGTCCGCCCAGAGCAATCAGGCAGTGGCGGGGCAGCGTACGCAGATCGAGCAGGTCGCCACCGCGATGAACCAGATGTCAGCCACGTCTCTGGAAGTGGCGCGCAGTGCCGCGGCGGCCGTCAGCAGCGCCCACAGCGTCAACGACGAGACCATCAGCGGGCGCGGACTGGTTGAGTCCCAGCAGGGCAGCATCGCTGCACTGGCCAGTGAGATCGATCAGTCGGTGCAGGTGATCAATCAACTGGCCAGCGACAGCCAGTCCATCAGCCGTGTGCTGGAAGTGATCAAAAGCATTGCCGAGCAGACCAACCTGCTGGCCCTCAACGCGGCCATCGAAGCCGCGCGCGCAGGCGAACAGGGCCGTGGTTTTGCGGTGGTGGCGGATGAGGTCCGGACCCTGGCCAAGCGCACCCAGCAATCGACCGAAGAAATCGAGCAGATGATCGCCAAGCTGCACAGCGGTGTCGGGGCGGCGGTCAAGGCGATGGGCACCAGCCATCAGATGGCCAACGGCACGGTCGGGCAGTCGGAAAAGGTCCAGCAGGCGCTGGAAAACATCCTCGGCGCCGTCGGCATGATCGTCGACCAGAATCAGCAAATCGCCGCTGCGGTAGAGCAGCAGACCGCGGTGGCTCACGACATCGACCAGAATATCGTCGAGATCAACCGTGCCGGTGAGCGTACTGCCGACGGGGCGCACCAGACTGAAAATGCCAGCCGGGCGTTGTCGGCGCAGGTGATGGAGCTCAAACAATTGATCAGCGCGTTCCGGGTTTAAGCATGATCGTTCCCACGCGGAGCGTGGGAACGATCAGAGCAGATCAATGTGGGAATCAGTGGATTACCAGTTGAACAGCTCACAGGCATTCGCGGTGCTGGCGGCAGCCAATTGTTCAGGGCTGATCGCCATGATGGCGGCCAGTGCCTCGCAAATCGCCGGCAAATGGGCCGGGCTGTTGCGTTGACCGGGGAACATGGCGGGGGCCATGTCCGGTGAGTCGGTTTCCAGCACCACCGATTCAAGGGGCAAACCGGCGAGCACACGGTGCATGCGCAGGGCCTGAGGCCAGGTCGCGGCGCCGCCGAGGCCGAGTTTGAAACCGAGCTTGATGTATTCGCGGGCCTCTTCCTGGCTACCGGCGAAAGCATGAATGATTCCCGCCCGTTTCAAGCGAAACCGTTTGAGCGTGGCAATCACCGCCGCGTGGCTGCGTCGTACGTGAATCAATGCTGGAAGGTTGAAGTCCGCCGCCAGTTGCAGTTGGGCGTCGAACAGCGCTTGCTGGCGTTCACGATCCAGGGTTTCGATGAAGTAATCCAGGCCGATCTCGCCCACCGCGCATAGCTGGCGATGGCCCGCCAATCGACTCAGCCAGTCACCGAGTCCGGTCAGATCTTCAGGGCGATGGTCATTCAGATACACCGGGTGCAAACCGAACGCCGCGTGCAGATCGGGATCGCTTTGCACCAGGTCCCAAACCCGCTGCCAATTGGCCTGATAAACCCCCAGCACCACCATCCGCCGTACGCCGAGGGTGCGGCTTTCGGCCAGCAGCGCCTGACGATCCGCGTCGAAATCCGGGAAATCCAGATGAGTGTGGGTGTCGATCAGTTCCACGGCTCAGTCCTGATGAATACGCTGCTTGAAGGTCCGCGCGATGGCCTGCACGCCGGGTTGGTAATCGGCCTGTTCGATGGCCGCCAACGCCAGTTGCAACGCCTTGTCGGCGATCAGTTGATGCTGCTGGGACATGGCGTTGACTGGCAGCGGCAGGAAGTCCAGCAGCTGCGTATCACCGAAGGTGCCCAGGCGCAGCGGGCGGTTTTTCAGCGGGAAGTCGTGCAAGGCATCGAACACACCCTGAAGCAACACGTAGGAGGTGGTCACCAGCGCATCCGGCAAATGGCCCAGGCGCTGCAGCAACTCTTCCATCAATTGTTTACCGCACTCACGGCTGAACGACTCGCCGTGCTCGATCAGCGCCTCACCTTTGAAGCCGTTCAGCGCTTCCTTGAAGCCTGCCGCCCGTTCCTGGCTGATACTCAATTCGGGACGGGCACCGATCAGCGCGATCTGCTTGGGCAACGGGTCCAGCAGGCTGCGGGTCAGGTGCAGGCTGGCTTCGCGGTCGTCGCTGATCACCGAGCAGAAGTGTTCAGGCTCCATTACCCGGTCGATGGCGATGATCGGAATGCCTTTGGCCTGCAACTGCCGATAACTATCGTCGCCGGCCGGCAGGCAACTGGCGACGATCAGCGCATCGCAGCGGCGGGCGCGGAACAGTTGCAGCAATTGCCGCTCGCTGTCCGGCGCATCGTCGGAACTGGCGATCAGTAGCTGATAACCGCGAGCCCGGGCGCCTTGTTCCAGCAGTTTGGCGATGCGCGCATAACTGGGGTTTTCCAGGTCCGGCAGAATGAAGCCCAGGGTGCGAGTGTGCCGACTGCGCAGCCCGGCGGCCTGGGGGTTAGGTGTGAAGCCATGTTGCTCGACCACCGCCCGCACGCGCTCGACGGTGGCGCTGCTGATGCGTTGCTGTTCGGCCTTGCCGTTGATGACATAACTGGCGGTGGTCACGGAGACGCCGGCCAACTGTGCAATATCACTGAGTTTCAACCCGGTATTCCTTGTTTTTTCGAGCGTGTCGCCACATTTTCGCCAATCCTACCCGATTCAGGCAGGAGACCATTGTCGCAGCCCGTCCGACAATTGGACTTCAAGGATGAGACATTATCGAGTAACGTGCCTAACATTCTAGATTAAACGTTTCAGCAGGCGTATTTTCTACGTTATAGGTCGCTTTGGTCGGTTCTGCCGCGAAACCGCCAAAACTACCCCTGAAAAGGCGCTCCCAAGGGCCTAAGCTGAATCAATCAAAACAATACCTGGCGTCATATGGCGCCAAAAAGGAGAAAGCATGCTCGAGCTCACCATAGAGCAGATATCCATGGGCCAGACGGCTGTGGATAAAGCCACCGCCTTGCAATTACTCGCTGACCGACTCGTGACCGATGGCCTGGTGGCCGACGGTTACCTTGCGGGCTTGCAGGCCCGGGAAGCCCAGGGCTCGACCTTTCTCGGCCAAGGTATTGCCATCCCCCACGGCACCCCGGAAACCCGCGATCAGGTATTTGCCACGGGCGTGCGGCTGATGCAGTTTCCTGACGGCGTGGACTGGGGCGATGGCCAGATCGTTTATCTGGCCATCGGTATCGCCGCCAAATCCGATGAACACCTGCGCCTGCTGCAACTGCTGACCCGTGCTCTCGGCGAAACCGATCTGGGCCAGGCCCTGCGCCGCGCCAGTTCCGCCGAAGCTTTGTTGAAACTGCTGCAAGGCGCGCCACAAGAATTGGCGCTGGACGCACAGATGATCGGCCTCGGTGTGCCCGCCGATGATTTCGAAGAACTGGTATGGCGCGGTGCTCGTCTGCTGCGACAGGCCGATTGCGTGAGCGGCGGTTTCGCTGGCGTCTTGCAGCAAGTCGACGCACTGCCGCTGGGCGATGGCCTGTGGTGGCTGCACAGCGAACAAACGGTGAAGCGTCCTGGCCTAGCTTTCGTCACTCCGGACAAACCCGTGCGCTACCTCGGTCAGCCGTTGAGCGGTCTGTTCTGCCTAGCCAGCCTCGGTGAAGCCCATCAGGCGTTGCTCGAACGTCTTTGCGCGTTGCTGATCGAAGGCCGTGGTCATGAATTGGGCCGCGCCACCAGCAGCCGCGCGGTGCTGGAAGTCCTCGGCGGTGAAGTGCCGGCGGATTGGCCGAGCGCACGCATTGCACTGGCCAACGCCCACGGTTTGCATGCGCGTCCGGCGAAGATCCTCGCGCAACTGGCGAAAAGTTTTGAAGGCGAGATCCGTGTGCGCATCGTCGACGGCCACGACAGTGCGGTGTCGGTGAAGAGTTTGAGCAAGCTGCTCAGCCTCGGCGCCCGTCGTGGTCAGGTGCTGGAATTCATCGCAGAACCGACCATTGCCGCCGACGCCTTGCCGGCCCTGCTGGCGGCCATCGAAGAAGGCCTCGGTGAAGAAATCGAGCCGCTGCCTGTCGTGAGCCAACAGCGCGAAGTGCTCGCCGAGGTTGCCGAAGTGCTGCTCGCGCCGGCGTCCGGCAGCCTGATTCAGGCAATTGCCGCAGCACCAGGGATCGCTATTGGCCCGGCCCATGTTCAAGTGCTGCAAGTCATCGATTACCCGTTGCGCGGCGAGTCTGCTGCCATCGAGCGTGACCGTCTCAAGCAAGCACTGGCGGATGTGCGTCGCGACATCGAAGGCCTGATCGAGCGCAGCAAGGCCAAGGCGATTCGCGAGATTTTCATTACCCATCAGGAAATGCTCGACGACCCGGAACTGACCGACGAAGTCGACACCCGTCTCAAGCAAGGCGAAAGCGCCGAAGCGGCATGGATGACGGTGATCGAAGCCGCCGCCAAACAACAGGAGTCGCTGCAGGACGCGTTGCTCGCCGAACGTGCCGCCGACTTGCGCGACATTGGCCGTCGGGTACTGGCGCAATTGAGTGGCGTCGAAACACCAGCCGAACCGGAGCAGCCGTACATTCTGGTGATGGACGAAGTCGGTCCGTCCGACGTGGCGCGCCTTGATCCGGCCCGCGTCGCCGGCATTCTCACCGCTCGCGGTGGTGCCACCGCCCACAGCGCGATTGTCGCTCGAGCCCTGGGTATTCCGGCGCTGGTGGGCGCCGGCGCCGCCGTGTTGCTGCTGAAACCGGGCACGCCGCTGTTGATCGATGGTCAACGCGGTCGCCTGCACGTGGACGCCGATGCCGCGACCCTGCGGCGCGCCACGGAAGAACGCGACACCCGCGAATTGCGCCTGAAAGCCGCCGCTGAACAACGCCATCAACCGGCGCTGACCACCGACGGTCACGCGGTGGAAGTGTTCGCCAATATCGGTGAAAGCGCCGGCGTCACCAGTGCGGTGGAGCAGGGTGCCGAAGGCATTGGCCTGCTGCGCACCGAGCTGATTTTCATGGCCCACTCCCAAGCGCCGGACGAGGCGACTCAGGAAGTCGAATACCGTCGCGTACTCGATGGTCTTGCCGGTCGGCCGCTGGTGGTGCGCACCCTCGATGTCGGTGGCGACAAACCGCTGCCGTACTGGCCAATCGCGAAAGAAGAAAACCCGTTCCTCGGCGTGCGTGGCATTCGCTTGACCCTGCAACGTCCGCAGGTCATGGAAGCGCAGCTGCGCGCCTTGCTGCGTGCGGCGGACAACCGTCCACTGCGAATCATGTTCCCGATGGTCGGCAGCGTCGATGAGTGGCGTCAGGCTCGGGACATGACCGAACGCCTGCGCCTGGAAATCCCGGTTGCGGACCTGCAACTGGGGATCATGATCGAAGTTCCGTCGGCCGCTTTGCTGGCGCCAGTGCTGGCAAAGGAAGTGGATTTCTTCAGTGTTGGCACCAACGACCTGACGCAATACACCCTGGCCATCGACCGTGGTCATCCGACTTTGTCGGCCCAGGCTGACGGCTTGCATCCGGCGGTGCTGCAACTGATCGACATCACCGTGCGTGCGGCTCATGCTCATGGCAAGTGGGTCGGCGTGTGCGGTGAACTGGCGGCCGATCCGCTGGCGGTGCCGGTGCTGGTGGGCCTGGGTGTGGATGAGTTGAGCGTGTCGGGCCGCAGCATTGCCGAGGTCAAGGCGCGCATTCGTGAACTCAGCCTGACCCAGACTCAAACCCTTGCCCAACAGGCCCTGGCCGTGGGCAGCGCGAACGAAGTCCGCGCATTAGTGGAGGCCCTGTAATGGCCAAGATCTTAACCTTGACCCTTAACCCGGCGCTGGACCTCACCGTTCAATTGCCGCTACTTACCCCCGGTCAGGTCAATCGCAGCGACGAAATGCACACCCACGCCGCCGGTAAAGGGGTGAACGTAGCGCAGGTGCTGGCGGACCTCGGGCATCAGCTGACCGTCAGCGGTTTTCTCGGGGAAGACAACCTTCAGGCGTTCGAAACCCTGTTTGCCAAACGCGGTTTTACCGACGCGTTTGTCCGTGTCCCTGGCGAGACCCGCAGCAACATCAAACTGGCGGAAAGCGATGGGCGCATCACCGACATCAACGGCCCGGGGCCGAGGGTCAGTGAGGCGGCGCAGCAGGCTTTGCTCGATCGTCTCGACCAGATTGCTCCAGGGCATGACGCAGTCGTCGTGGCCGGCAGTTTGCCCCGTGGCGTGAATCCTCAGTGGCTGCGGGAGTTGATCCAGCGCTTGAAAAAACGCGGTTTGAAAGTAGCGCTCGATACCAGCGGTGAAGCCTTGCGTGCTGGCCTGTCGGCCGGCCCATGGCTGATCAAACCCAACACCGAAGAGCTGGCTGAAGCACTGGATTGCGAGGTGGTTTCCGTGACCGCCCAAGCCGAGGCCGCGAGCCATTTGCATGCGCATGGCATCGAACACGTGGTGATTTCCGACGGTGCCGACGGGGTGAACTGGTTCAGTGTCGGCTCGGCCATGCACGCCACGCCGCCCAAGGTCAGCGTGATCAGCACCGTCGGCGCGGGGGATTCGTTGCTGGCGGGCATGCTGCACGGTTTGCTCAGTGCCGATACGCCTGAACAAACCTTGCGCACCGCCACCGCGATTGCCGCCATGGCCGTTACCCAGATCGGTTTTGGTATCGGCGACGCTGCGCAACTGGCGCAGCTCGAACAGGGCGTGCGCCTGCGCCCCCTGACAGAACAATAAGAGGGTTTGCAATGAAATTAGCCATTGTTACGGCCTGCCCGAACGGCATGGTCACCAGTGTGCTGTGCGCTCGTCTGCTCGATGCAGCGGCCCAGCGTCAGGGCTGGAGCACCAGTGTCGAAGTCGTTGATGCGGCCCATCCGGAACGCCAACTGTCGGCCGCGACCATCGAGGCCGCCGAGTGGGTGTTGCTGGTCACCAGCGCGCCGGTGGATATGTCACGGTTCGTCGGCAAACGCGTGTTCCAGAGCACCCCGGCCCAGGCCCTGCAAGATGTCGAAGCGGTGCTGCGTCGCGGGGTGGAGGAGGCTGAGGTTTACGTTGCGCCCGAAGCCGTCGCCGAGCCGGCTGCCGTGGTTAAACATGCGCCACGCCTGGTGGCTGTCACCGCGTGCCCGACCGGCGTCGCCCACACCTTCATGGCCGCCGAAGCCTTGCAGCAAGCGGCCAAGCGTCTGGGCTACGACCTGCAAGTGGAAACCCAGGGTTCGGTCGGCGCGCGCAATCCGCTTAGCGCAGAGGCGATTGCCAATGCTGACGTGGTGCTATTGGCGGCAGACATCGAAGTCGCCACCGAGCGGTTCGCCGGCAAGAAAATCTACCGTTGCGGTACTGGCATTGCGCTGAAACAGGCCGAGGCGACGCTGAATAAAGCCTTGGCTGAAGGCAAACAGGAAAGCGCTTCGACCGGCGCCAAAGGCCCGGCCAAGCAAGAGAAGACCGGCATCTACAAACACCTGCTGACCGGTGTGTCGTACATGCTGCCAATGGTGGTGGCGGGCGGTCTGATGATCGCCTTGTCCTTCGTGTTTGGCATCACCGCGTTCAAGGAGGAAGGCACGCTGGCGGCTGCGCTGATGCAGATCGGCGGCGACACCGCGTTCAAACTGATGGTGCCGTTGCTGGCGGGGTACATCGCCTACTCGATCGCTGACCGCCCGGGCCTGGCGCCGGGGATGATCGGTGGTTTGCTGGCGAGCACCCTGGGCGCCGGTTTCATCGGCGGGATCATTGCCGGTTTCATCGCCGGCTATGCGGCCCAGGCGATCAATCGTTATGCGCGTTTGCCGCAGAGCCTTGAGGCGCTGAAACCGATTCTGATCATTCCGTTGCTGGCGAGCCTGTTCACCGGTCTGGTGATGATCTACGTGGTCGGCAAACCGGTGGCCGGGATGCTCGCGGGGCTCACGCATTTCCTCGACAGCATGGGCACCACCAACGCGATTCTGCTCGGTGTACTGCTGGGCGGCATGATGTGCGTCGACCTCGGTGGGCCGATCAACAAGGCGGCTTATGCGTTTTCGGTAGGGCTGCTGGCATCGCAGAGTTATGCACCGATGGCCGCGACCATGGCCGCCGGCATGGTGCCGCCGATTGGCCTGGGCATCGCTACATTCATTGCCCGACGCAAGTTCGCCCAGACTGAACGCGAGGCCGGTAAAGCGGCGCTGGTGCTGGGGTTGTGCTTTATCTCCGAGGGGGCGATTCCGTTTGCGGCGAAGGACCCGCTACGGGTGATTCCGGCGAGCATCGCCGGCGGTGCGCTGACCGGCGCGTTGTCGATGTACTTCGGCTGCAAACTCATGGCGCCTCACGGTGGGTTGTTCGTGATGCTGATTCCGAATGCGATCAACCATGCGCTGTTGTATCTGCTGGCGATCGTGGCCGGGAGTTTGCTGACGGCGGTGGCGTATGCGCTGCTCAAGCGGCCGGAAACGGTGGAGTTGGCGCTGGAACCGGCTAACGCCTGACAGCCAAAGACGCCAAACCCTGTGGGAGCGGGCTTGCTCGCGAAAGCGGTCTGACAGCCAGCATTAATGTTGAATGTTAAACCGTCTTCGCGAGCAAGCCCGCTCCCACAAGGGATCTGCAGCATCGGCAGACTTTTGTGTCATGCCGCAGTCATACAGCCATGCTTAAGTTTTCCTTTTTCAGGGAGAACACCATGAGCGAATTCGATCTCAGCCGTCGTCGTGTCATGCAGGTCGTTGGCGCCGGGCTGGCGATTTGCTGGGCGACCGGGCGATGATCTGGAGCCGTAGCGACCGTGCGGCGCGGATGGTGGTGGAATGGGACACGCGCAGCCTGTTCAATAACCCTCGTCGATTTGTCTCGCCCTTGGCCGATGCCCGCACCGACTTCACCGCCCGGGTCGAGCTCACTGGCCTGCCCGCCGATCAGGCGATTTTCTATCGCGTGACGTTCGAAGACGCCCAGAGCGGTGTCGCCAGTGAACCCTGGTTCGGTCATCTGCGCAGTGTGCCAACCGCCCGGCGGGATATTCGCTTTGTCTGGAGCGGCGACACGGTCGGCCAGGGCTTCGGCATTAATCCGGACATCGGCGGCATGCGCATCTACGAAGCCATGCGTCTGCGCCTGCCGGACTTTTTTATCCACAGCGGCGATACGATCTACGCCGACGGCCCGGTGCCGGCGCAACTGACCACCGAAAGCGGTCGGGTGTGGCGCAACATCACCAGCGAAGCCAAGAGCAAAGTCGCCGAAACCCTCGACGACTATCGCGGCAATTACCGCTACAACCTGATGGACGAAAACATTCGTCGCTTCAACGCCGAGGTCCCACAGATCTGGCAGTGGGACGACCACGAAGTGGTGAACAACTGGTCGCCGGGCAAGCAGCTGGATGAGCGTTACAAGAGCAAAGATATCCACAGCCTGGTGGGCCGCGCGCGCCAGGCCTGGCTGGAATACGCACCGATGCGCTTGCAGAGTGCCGATGACGGCGGGCGGATTTATCGCAAGCTGAGTTATGGGCCGATGCTGGATGTGTTCGTGCTCGACATGCGCAGTTATCGCGAAGCCAATGACGACAACCTGGGTGCCGCCAAACCGTTTCTCGGTCGAGAACAATTGGACTGGCTCAAACGCGAATTGAAAGGCTCCCAGGCCCAATGGAAAGTCATCGCCGCCGACATGCCCATTGGCCTCGGCGTGCCCGATGGTGAAGTCAGCCCCGGTGTGGCGCGGTGGGAAGCGGTGGCCAACGGTGATCCAGGCCCGGCTCAGGGCCGTGAAGTGGAGATCGCTGAGTTGCTCGGTTTTCTGCGGGCGCAGCAGGTGCGCAATTTCGTATTCCTCACGGCGGATGTGCATTACTGCGCGGCACACCATTACCACCCGGACCGCGCAGCGTTTCAGGACTTCGAACCGTTCTGGGAGTTTGTCGCGGGGCCGCTGAATGCGGGGAGCTTCGGGCCTAATGCGCTGGATAGAACCTTCGGCCCCGAAGTGGTGTTCCAGAAGGCACCGGCGGCGCAGAACACCTCGCCGTTTGCCGGGTTTCAGTTTTTTGGCGAGGTGAACATCGATGGGCAGACGGGGGAGATGAGTGTGGTGCTGCGGGATCTGGATGGGGTGGGGGTGTTCGAGCGCAAGTTGCAGCCAGTTTGAGGCTNTTGGCGAGGTGAACATCGATGGGCAGACGGGGGAGATGAGTGTGGTGCTGCGGGATCTGGATGGGGTGGGGGTGTTCGAGCGCAAGTTGCAGCCAGTTTGAGGCTGCATGATCGTTCCCACGCTCTGCGTGGGAATGCAGCCCGGGACGCTCCGCGTCCCTTTCAAGCCGAACGCGGAGCGTCCGTTGAGGCATTCCCACGCGGAGCGTGGGAACGATCAATCAATGTACCGCGCTATTAGTAGACGTCGCGGCGGTAGCGGCCTTGTTCAATCAAGCGCTCGACTTCAGCTGCGCCGAGCACATCGTTGAGCACTTGATCCACGCCTGAAGCCATCCCTTGCAAGCTGCCGCAGATGTAAATCACGGCGCCATCGGCCAACCATTTCTTCAATTCACCGGCAGATTCGCGCAGGCGATCCTGCACATAGATCTTCTCGGCCTGATCCCGGGAGAATGCCAGATCCAGCCGCGCCAGATCACCATTGATCAACCACTCTTCCAGTTCCGCGCGGCACAAATAATCGTGCTCGCGATTACGCTCACCGAACAGCAGCCAGTGACGCTGCTGCCCGTCGGCAATCCGTGCCTTGAGCAAACTGCGCAGCCCGGCCAGCCCGGTGCCGTTGCCCAACAGGATCATCGGCACCGGTTCGTTCGGTAGATGGAAACCACTGTTGCGTCGTACCCGCAAACTGATGCTGCTACCCACGGGCGCGTGTTCGGTCAACCAGCCGGAACCGACGCCCAGGCTGCCGTCGGGATGCAGTTCCTGACGCACGATCAACTCCAGCACACCGTCGGCGGCGATCGAGGCGATGGAGTATTCGCGCATGGCCAATGGCACCAAAGCATCCGCCAGCGCTTGCGCGTGCAGGCCGACCAGATGGGCGCGGTTCTCGGGCAGTTGGCGGCTGGCCAGGGCTTGGTCCAGAGTGTGCGACAGGCCATCGAGCGCTACCGTGGCGCGACCGTCGATCCCCAGGCCCTCGAGGAAATGCTCAATGGCCCACGGGCAATTGCGCGGCAGCACTTCCACCAGGTCACCGGCCAGCCAGCTGCTGGTGGTGGGGGCGCTGAGGCCGAGCAAATACACGGGCGAACCGCTGCTGTCCGGGTTCATCCGTTCGCGGCGGGTCAGGGTCCAGTTGTCGTAGCTTGGTGCTTGCCAGGTATCCACCGGCGCCTGACCCGTCAGCAGGCCGAGTTGCTGTTGCCAGTGACGCAAGGCGTAAGGGTCGCCGCTGTCGACTTCCACCGGGGCGAACAAGGTCTTGCCGCCGTGCTCGCCCAGCCAGGTGTGCAAGCGGCGGGCGAAGCCGCAGAAGTGTTGATACTGACGGTCACCGAGGCCGAGCACGGCATAGTTAAGGCTGTCGAAGCTCAGTGCACGACCCAGCACTTTGCGTTCGAATCCTCGTGCGCTGTCCGGCGCTTCGCCGTCGCCGAAGGTGCTGACCACAAACAATGCGTTGCTGGAATCCTGCAGGTCCTGTTCGCTGACATTGGCCAACGGTTGGACCTTCACCGGCAACCCGGCGGCCTGCAATTGCCCGGCGGTCTGCCAGGCCAGTTGTTCCGCGAATCCGCTCTGACTGGCGAAGCCGATCAGCCATGCCGGCGCGTCACTGCCCGGTTGCGCGAGGCCTTTGCGGGCGTCCTTGATCTGAAGTTTCTTGCGTCGACGGTCCAGGTACAACAACCAGCCAGTGATGAAAAACAGCGGCATGGCCAGCGCGGCGATCGTCACCATTATCCGCCCGATAATCCCGAAATAACTGCCGACGTGCAGCGCGTAGACACTGGTCAGCAGTTGCGCCTTGAGGCTCTTGTCGCTATAGCGGTCATGGCGGCTGACGATGCCGGTTGCCGGATCGAGGGTGAGCTGGTTCCGTGCCTGGTCGTGGGGGGAATTCTTCAGCAGGTAGAACACCGTTGCCGGTTGCCCGGCCACCGGTGGCATACGAACGTTGTAGGACGAAAGACCAGGGCCGGCGGCGCTGTAGATGCTGCTCCATATCGCGGCGTAATCGGCGGAGGGAGCCGGGCCGCTTGGCGCAGGGCCGCGATTGCGCACTCGTTCGTTTTGCGGCGAATCGGAAAGCAGCCGCGTCAGGCCCTTGTTGTACCACTCGTACGACCAGGTCAGCCCGGTCAGCGCCGCCAAAAGATAGAACACCAGGCACCAGGTACCGGCCACCGAATGCAGATCCCAATTGAAACTGCGGCCCTTTTTATTCCAGTCCAGAGTCAGCCAGGCGCGCCAGTTTTTCCACTGACGCGGCCAGCGCAGGTACAGGCCGGACAGACAGAAGAACACCAGAATCAGCGTACAGGCGCCGGTGATCTGCCGGCCGATATCGCCCATGGCCAGGACCCGGTGCAGTTGCAGCATCAGGCCAAAGAAATCCTGGCCCGTGACGTCGCCCATGAACTCGCCGGTGTATGGGTCGAAGTAACGCATCGGCCCGCGACGTTCACCGGGTGGCGCCGTGAAGATCACCCGCGCGGCGTTGCCGCTGTCGGTCTCGACCCAGAGCATCGAGACTGTCTTGCCCGAAGCACCTTCGATTTTTTCTACCAGCTCGGCAGGCGGCAGTACGCCGGCAATCTGCTTCTCGACGTGCAGCACAGAGGGGTTCAACGCCCGCAGGATTTCATCCTGGAACGATACCGCCGCCCCGGTGATGCCCATCAGGGCCAGGACCAGTCCGGCGCTGATGCCGAAAAACCAGTGCAACTGGAACAGGGATTTCTTCAACACGTCGCTCGCCTTGTTCGTTCAAAAGTCATCATCACGGCGCGCATTATGCCGTGAGTTGTCGAGAAGCATTCTTTTTTACAGGCAAAAGCCCCGTTCACTTCGATGAACGGGGCTTTTGCCTAAGAGCTTTGGCCTTCACGCTTCTGTTATCAGAAGTGGAAGTTGGCACTCAGCAAGGCGGTACGGCCCGCCGCCACGTGGGCGTAGTGGTTCTGGAGTATCTGATCGAAGTAACGCTTGTCGGTCAGGTTCTGTACGTTGAGTTGCAGGTCGACGTTCTTGGTCAGGCGGTAGCTGGCCATCGCGTCGTAACGCCAGTAGGACGGGATCTCCACCGAGTTGGCGACGTTGCCGAACTGGGAATCGACGTAGGTCGCGCCGGCACCGACGGTCAACTTGTCCGGCACCAGGTCGTAGGTCGACCAGAACGTGAAGTTGTTCTGTGGAGTGCTTGGCATGTGGTTGCCTTCATCGGCGGCGAGGGTGGTTTTGACCACTTCGCTGTCCATGTAGGTGTAGCCACCGAAGACTCTCCAGTTACGGGTCAGCTTGCCGGCGTAGCTCAGCTCCAGGCCATTGACCTGCTGTTCGCCGTCCAGCACTTGCGTAGTGCCGCCGTCCGGATCGTTGATCCGCGCGTTGGTTTTCTCGGTGCGGAACAGCGCGGCGGTCAGCGACAGATCGTCACCGAAGAAGTCCCACTTGGTGCCGATTTCGTAGTTGCGGTTCTTTTCCGGGTCCAGACGGCTGTTGTTCGCTGCCAGTTCCAGGCCACCGTTGCCGCTGGTTTCGCCAGCCGGATTGCTGGAGGTCGAGTACGCCGCGTAGATGCTGCCGTTAGGCAACGGGTTGTAGACCACGCCGATCTGGTAGTTCACCAGGTCGCTGGTGTTCTGACGGGAGAAACTGCCCGCTGGAGCTGTGCTGCTAGCGTTGGCGAAGCCGCTGGATTCGACCTCGTAGTTGTCATAACGCAGGCCCAGGTTCAGGGACCATTGCTCGTTGAACTTCAGGGTGTCGAACACGTAGGCTGCGGCGGTCTTGATGTTGGTGTCAGTGAAGGCTTTGCTGTCGGTGATCCTGCCGTTCCAGTTATCCCCAGGTGTCGGGTTGTACAGGCTGGTGCAGTCGCCGGAGTTGAACAGGGCGCGGTTGCATCGAGTGCCGCTGGCGGTGGAGGTCAGGAGGTACGGGCGGTTGTGGGTGTCCTGATAGGCAAACTCCAGGCCGGTCACCAGATTGTGCTCGATGGAGCCGGTGTTGAACTTGGCGCTCAGGTCGGTCTGGTTGATCCAGCCGCTGGACGTCGAGTTACGGGTCTTCGCGCCCCGGTACACGTTGCCATTGACCACGTTGCCCTTGCTGTCGTCCGGGTTGCTGACGATGTAGTCCAGGGTCGAACGGGACATGCGGAAGCTGTTCGACACGGTCAGGTTATCGTTCAGGTCGTGCTCGATCTTGATGGTGCCGCTGTCGTTGCTGGTCTCGCGATAGTCACGACCGGTTAGGCCGTAGAAGTTGTCGCGATCGACATTCACAGGCTTATCGACGTTGTGCTTGCTGCGGTTGGGGCTCAAGGTCAACGGGATGCCGTAGTCGGGCATGTCGTCGGTTTCCACGTGGTAGTAGCCGACGGTCAAACGAGTGTCGGTGCCCAGGCCGAAGGCGAAGGACGGTGCGACACCCCAGCGGCTGACGTCCACGGTATCCCGGCCGGCGACGTTGGCTTCGTGCTTCATCAGGTTCAAGCGCAAGGCCGAGGTGTCGGTCATCTGCTGGTTCAGATCAAGGGTGGTGCGCTTGGTCTGATCCGAGCCCCAGGTGAAACCGCCGTTATAGGCATTGCCCAGCTTGGCGGTCT
Organism: Pseudomonas sp. JL3; assembly: GCF_031570575.1. Lineage (NCBI taxonomy): Bacteria > Pseudomonadati > Pseudomonadota > Gammaproteobacteria > Pseudomonadales > Pseudomonadaceae > Pseudomonas > Pseudomonas sp. JL3. The sequence continues at coordinate 10,956 of NZ_JAKWJK010000030.1, read as the reverse complement.
TGCTCACCAGGTTCAGGCTGCCACCGGTGGAACCGGCGCCGGTGAAGGCTGAACCCGGGCCCTTGCTGACTTCGATCGATTCAACGTTGAAGATCTCGCGGCTCTGGGACGCAGGGTCGCGCATGCCGTCGACGAACGTGTCGCTTTCGGCGTTGAAGCCGCGAATGATCGGACGATCGCCGGCCGGGTTACCGCCCTCGCCGGCACCGAAGGTGATGCCCGGAGTGGTGCGCAGGGCGTCGACCAGGCTGGTGGCGCCGGTGTCGCGAATCACTTGTTGCGGGATCACGGTGACGCTTTTCGGCGTCTCGCGCAGTGGCGCGGTGTACTTCTTGGAGGCCGAAGTATCGGTCTTGTAGGAGGTGTCATCCTGCTCGCCCACAACGCTGGTCGCGTCCAGGGAAATCGCATTGTTCGGTGCTTTTTCGTCAGTCTTCTCGGCCGCGAAAACCATGTGGCCCGCAGAGCCGGCAGTGATCGCCACGCCAATTGCAGACGCGAGCAAACGCGGTGAACTGACCGTTAATTGTAGTTGTTGGCGTGACATGTGAATTCCCCTCCCCAAGGATTTGAGGCCGCGGAATATAGGGTAAACACGTATTTGTATCAATTGCGAAACGTTGCTATTCGCGATTAATTTACATTCTTTACAATTTACCTTTACGGTTTTTGCCGTTTCATTCGTCACACGGGTTTTACATCGGCAATAAGAATCAATACCATTGGCGCCCCTTTGCCTTCAGGTGTCTTTCCATGTTGCTGCACATTCCCGGCGTGTTCGCGAAAGAAGAAGTGCAGCGCATTCGCGAGGCCCTGGCGCAGACGGATTGGGCCGATGGCAAAATCACCGCCGGTTACCAGTCGGCCAAGGCCAAGCACAACCTGCAACTGCCGGAAGGGCATCCGTTGGCCAAGGAAATCGGCGCGGCGATGCTCGAACGGTTGTGGGAAAATCCACTGTTCATGTCGGCGGCATTACCGCACAAGGTCTTCCCTCCGTTACTGAACTGTTACACCGCCGGTGGCAGTTTCGACTTTCACATCGACAACGCCGTGCGTCAGCCCAAGGGCAGCATTGAGCGAGTGCGCACCGACCTGTCGGCGACGCTGTTCTTCAGTGAACCGGAGGACTACGACGGCGGCGAACTGGAAATCCAGGACACCTTCGGCACTCAGCGCGTGAAATTGCCGGCCGGCGACATGGTCCTGTATCCCGGCACCAGCCTGCACAAGGTCAACGCTGTTACGCGCGGCACCCGTTACGCCTCGTTTTTCTGGACCCAAAGCCTGGTGCGTGAAGACAGCCAACGCGCCTTGCTGTTCGAAATGGACGGAGCGATTCAGCAGCTGACCCAGGACATGCCCGACCATCCTTCATTGATCCGCCTCACCGGCACCTATCACAACTTGCTGCGTCGCTGGGTCGAGGTGTAAGTGACGGACTTTCGGTTGCACCGCGAGGAAATCCTCGACGGCGACCGCCTCAAATCGATGCTCGAAGAAAGCCCGGCGCGAGCGGCTCAGGCGATCCTGATCGCTGCCCGTGAAGGCGTGCTCGATGCTCAGGCGTTGCTCGGGCAGATCTTGCTGGACGGGCGAGGGATTGAGCAGGATCAGCCGCTGGCTGTGCGCTGGTTCGAGATCGCGGCCCAGGGTGGACACTTGATGGCGCGCAACATGCTCGGCCGTTGTCATGAACATGGCTGGGGTTGCACCGCCGATGCTTCGATAGCCGCGGGGCACTATCGTGTTGCCGCTGAAGCAGGGCTGGACTGGGCGATGTACAACTACGCCAATCTGCTGGCGACTGGTCGTGGAGTGATCGAGGATCAGGTGCAAGCGCTGAGTCTTTATCGGCAGGCAGCTGAATTGGGCCACGCGAAGTCAATGAACTTGCTGGGGCGTTATCTGGAAGAGGGGCGGGTTTGCCCGGCAGATCCGCAAGCTGCCCGTGACTGGTATCGACGCTCGGCGGTCGGCGGGGATTTTCGTGGGCAGTTCAGTTATGCCGCGGTGTTGGCGGATGAAGGCAAGATCGACGAGGCGCTAGGTTGGCTGCACAAGGCACTGGACGGCGGGAATCTGAATTTTTTGCGGGTGGCGAGTCAGACGTTATCGACGTCGACTGATCCAAGGATTCATGGGCTGGTCACCGAGTATCAACAGCGTGCTCGGGAGCTTACCCCGAGATAGATCGTTCCCACGCAGAGCGTGGGAACGATCAGCTGAACAAAAAAAATCTACGAGTAGCGCTTACACGTAGAACGACTTCAGCGGCGGGAAGCCATTGAATTCAACAGCGCTGTAGCTGGTGGTGTAAGCACCGGTCGACAACCAGTACAAGCGGTCACCGATCGCCAGGTTCAGCGGCAGACCGTACTTGTAGTTTTCGTACATGATGTCAGCGCTATCGCAGGTTGGGCCGGCGATAACCACTTCTTCCATCTCGCCTTTCTTCTCGGTCCAGATCGGGAACTTGATGGCTTCGTCCATGGTTTCGATCAGGCCGGAGAACTTGCCCACATCCGTGTACACCCATCGCTCGACGGCGGTACGGGATTTACGTGCAACCAACACCACTTCACTGACCAGAATGCCGGCGTTGGCGATCAGCGAACGGCCCGGTTCCAGGATGATTTCCGGCAGCTCGTCGCCGAAGTCTTCCTTGAGGAAGCGGATGATTTCTTCAGCGTAGGTTTCCAGGCTGTTGGTGCGGGTGATGTAGTTGGCCGGGAAGCCACCGCCCATGTTGATCAGCTTCAGGTGGATACCGTCTTCTTCTTTCAGGCGCTCGAAGATCACTTTGACCTTGGCGATCGCCGCGTCCCAGACGCTGATGTCGCGCTGCTGCGAGCCGACGTGGAAGGAGATGCCGTAAGGCACCAGGCCCAGGTCGCGAGCGAGGATCAGCAGGTCCATGGCCATGTCGGTCTGGCAGCCGAATTTACGCGACAGTGGCCAGTCGGCGGTGGTCGAGCCTTCGGTCAGGATGCGCACGTAGACTTTCGAGCCTGGAGCCGCCTTGGCGATGTTGCGCAGGTCGGCTTCGGAGTCGGTGGCATACAGACGCACGCCCTTGTCGTAGAAGTAGCGAATGTCTTTGGATTTCTTGATGGTGTTGCCGTAGCTGATGCGATCCGGGCCGACGCCCTGGTTCATCACTTTATCGAGCTCGTAGATCGAGGCGATGTCGAAGTTCGAGCCTTTCTCTTTGAGCAGGTCGATGATTTCAACGGCCGGGTTGGCCTTGACCGCGTAGTAGACCTTGGCGAATTCAAAACCAGCGCGCAGGTCGTCGTAGGCCTGGCTGATCATCGCGGTGTCGATCACCACGAACGGGGTTTCTTGTTTGTCGGCGAAAGCCTTCATTTTCTGGAAGGTATCGCGCGCGAAATAGTCTTCGACGTTGATCGACATGCTGGGAACTCCTACTGGCAAACTGAAATTATCAATGGGTGCGAGGGTGTGTCATCAATGAGTTCGCGAGTGCGTTGTCGCCTGAGCGCGTGCCAGGCAAGGCGCAGGCCGCCGCTCATGGTCATTCCCTTCGCAAGGCCTGCAACGCAGCATGGCGCGCGCTCAGGCACAACCCGAAGGGCCGGGCCTGCTTTTGCGCACTCGTGAACTCATTGATGACACACCCTCCTGAACGCCCTCCGTATCCCCACTTTGGTTCGCCTACTTCCCAAGGCATGTCGCCGAAAGCAAAAAGGCCATGGGAGGCGGTGCTTTCCCTTGGCCTTGCTGTCTCGTCGTCAGTACTTGAGCCGGATGGATCGTTTCCAGCATGGACGTTCGGCGCGAACTTTAGGGCGTGAGGAGCTTGAGATCAACAAAAAATGTCGCGTTTTTGCACGCTTCCGTCGTGCGGTCCCTGACACTCACTTGTGTAAAGGACCTAAATGACAAGTTTATGTTCCCCCGAGAGTCATTTTCAGCCTGATTCCATCGGGCCACCCTCGCCAATCTGAGGCAAAGTAGGTGCGATCCAGCTGTGAAACGACGCATGTTTATTCGAATTTAGTGTAAGGGACTGTCATTTCTAGCAGGTTCATTAGTTATTTATTGTCTGTAGAGTGTGAGCATCAGTCGCTGGGGCGTAGGTGCTAGTTTCCCTGGTTATTGAAGATGATTTATGCGGTAGTGTTCGGGCGCAGTCATATAAGAGCTTTGGTTGATGTTGTATATCGCTGGCTATGATGAACACTAATAAATCAGACTGTCACCCTTGATGACCAAAAAGTTTGGACGTTGAAGTCAGTGCGCAGACAGTAAGTCCAGTCGCTTTTAGGGTGGTATGAGTCGGGTGCAGTATTGGCCAGGAGGGTATGTAAGGTTAGTTTGCGTTCAATAGCTCAGTTTTGGTGCGAATGCTTCAGCGTCGATTGTAGAGATTTTTGCTCTCGAGTCCTCTGGCCGAAAGCATTCTCTCGAAATTCAGTTGTTTTAATTGGAGGTAGTGAATGGGCAAGGTAGCTCCTGTTTTGCTCGTGTTGATGCTTTCGTCCTGTGTCGGTTATCAATCGGGGGGCACTAACATTGGAGGTGGGATTGCTGTTAAATCACTGGTGACGGTGGGCGAAGAGACTGCTAAAAGTTTGACGGAGAGTTATGAGCGTGTAGTTTCCTCTTGCCCATCTTTCGAAAAGCAATCCGCGATTACGTGTTCTGGGGTGCTCCTGAGAGGAACGCATAGTTCTATCGCATACCATTCCTGGAATCCGAATCCATCCCCTTCGACGACCGGTGTCTCGTTCTCGTATGTGCGCAAAGATATCAAGTTTAATCAAATTCTTGGTTACAGTAATGGATTTATTTTTTATCCCCAGCAGGAAATTCCCAAGGATAAAATAAACATAGATGTTTTATGTTTTTTTCCGATAGATGGGGTCACGAGTATCCGTGACAGTGAAGGTTGTGGTCAGATGGATGGCTATCCAGATAGCCGCGAGTGCCAAGTTCAGGGTATTGCTACGGCTACGGCTTGGGCCAAGCACTTTGAAGTTGCTCCGCATAAATATGTATGCGGGTTTAATATTCGAAACTCTTTGGGTGGAGGCGCTGTAGACGCGTTTAATGAGGGGTTAAAAGCCCAGAAGTTAGTCCAGGATTTTGCATTTCGTGAATGGACGGAGGTGCGAACAGTGAAATGGGCCCAAGACATCGGAAAGGTGCTGCCGATCAAAGCATTCTTTTATTTCAGTACCAGCGGTCTGTGGGGGGCTCAGCATGATCAAAAAGATTTTCGGGCGCAGACAAGTATTTCGCTGCCAATAATATACATCAAAATGCCAGAATCTCCCTCAGAGGATGCGACATTCCACTTTATTCCTGAGGATCAGGCAATACCGCTTGGTTAACAAAACTGGCTAATGAGTCGCGGACAGTAAAGTTAAATTTATGTCCGCGACGAGCCGAGTCAGGCCAGAGTAACCTCGGCTGGCGAAACGATACTGGTCTTGCCCCCACGAGACTTACCAGAGCTCAAATACTCGGCAATCGATTCCTGAGTCACTTCCCCCAGGAACACCCGCTCGGCATCCATCACCGGCAGCCACGACCGGTTGAACTCATACATCCGCGACAACAGGATGCGCAAATGCTCGTCATACGCCGCCGTGGCGTTGAATTCGCGCAGGTACTGCCCGCAAGTGCCGCTCTGACGGTGCAGGTCGCGACGGCGCACGTAGCCCAAGGCCTTGTTCTCGGCACAGGTCACCACCACGTAGCGACGGTCCAGTTCGTCCATCAATTCCAGCGCTTCGGCCACCGGAGTTCCCGGGCTCACCGAGGGCGCGTTGTCCGCCGCGTCTTCGGCTTTCACCAGCAACAGACGCTTGAGGGTGCTGTCCTGGCCGACGAAGTTGCTGACAAAGTCGTCCGCCGGGTGCGCCAGCAGCGTATCCGGATGGTCGATTTGCAGCAGCTTGCCCGCGCGGAAAATCGCGATCTTGTCGCCGAGCTTGATCGCCTCGTCGATGTCGTGGCTGACCATGATCACGGTCTTGTTCAGCGCCCGTTGCATCTCGAAGAATTCGTTCTGGATCATCTCGCGGTTGATCGGGTCGACCGCGCCAAACGGTTCGTCCATCAACAGCAATGGCGCATCCGCCGCCAGCGCGCGAATCACGCCGATCCGCTGCTGCTGGCCACCGGACAATTCACGCGGATAGCGAGTCAGATACTGCTTGGGTTCGAGCTTGATCATGCTCATCAACTCGCGGGCGCGGTCGTGGCATTTCTGTTTGTCCCAGCCGAGCAGGCGCGGAACGATGGTGATGTTTTCTTCGATGGTCATGTTGGGGAACAGACCGATCTGCTGGATCACATAACCGATGTTGCGGCGCAGGGTCACGGCGTCGAGGTCGGTGGTGTCTTCGCCGTTAATCAGGATCTTGCCAGAGGTTGGATTGATCAGGCGGTTGATCATCTTCAGCGTGGTGCTTTTGCCGCAGCCCGATGGCCCCAGGAATACGCAGATCTCGCCTTCATTGACGGTCAGGCTTACCGAGTCCACGGCTTTCACATCTTTGCCGTTGCTTTGGAAGGTCTTGCTGAGGTTTTGAAGTTCGATCATTTGAGCAGCCCTTTTGGAGTCAGCGTGCGTTGCAGCCATTGCAGGAGCAGGTCGGCGAAGATGGCCAGGAGACTGACCAGCACGGCGCCGACGATCAGCATCGACATGTCGCTGCGGCTGATGGAAGCGAGAATGAGTACACCGAGGCCACCGGCGCCAATGGTGGCGGCGATGGTCATCACGCCGATGTTCATGACCACGGCGGTGCGCACGCCGGCGAGGATCACCGGCACGGCAATCGGCAGTTCGACCATGCGCAGGCGCTGGCCGAAAGTCATGCCGATGCCGCGCGCCGCTTCGCGAATACCCGGTTCGACGCCAGTCAGCGCCAAATAGGTGTTACGCATGATCGGCAGCAACGAGTACAGAAACACTGCGGTGATCGCTGGCATCGGGCCGAGGCCCTGGCCGAATTTCGAGTAGAACGGCAGCAGCAGGCCGAATAGCGCAATCGATGGCACGGTCAGCAACACCGTAGCGCTGGCTTGCAACGGGCCGGCCAGTGTCGGGAAGCGGGTCATCAGGATGCCCAGCGGCACGCCGACCAGAATCGCCAGGGTCACGGCAATGCCGACCAGGGTGATGTGCTGCCAGGTCAGGTGCAAAACCTGTGGCCAATCGAGATGGGAAAAGGCGTTCAAAAATTCCATGGCTTTTCCTCCTCAGTTGATGGGGTGCTGGCGCAGGAAATCTGCAGCAACGGATGAAGGACTTTCGTGATCGACATCGACCCGCGCGTTGAGCTGACGCATGGTGGCGTCGTTGAACAGTTCGGCCAGCGGCTTGAGCTCTTCGGCGAGTTTCGGGTGGGCGTCGAGGTAAACCTGACGCACCACCGGCGCGGCGGTGTAGTCCGGGAAGTAGTGCTTGTCGTCTTCCAGCAACTTGAGCTTGAAGGCGTTCAGGCGACCGTCGGTGGTGTAGACCAGACCGGCGAACACCTGGCCATTGCGCAGCGCGGTGTAGACCAACCCGGCATCCATCTGGCGGATGTTGTTGCGGGTCAGGTTCATGCCGTAGAGATCAACCATGCCGTCCAGACCGTCGGAACGGTTGGCGAACTCGGTGTCCAGGGCGACGAGGTGATTGGCCTTCGCCTCAGCCTGCAGCACCGTGTTCAGCTCGCTCATGGTGTTGATCTGTGGATAAGCCTTCGCGGTGTTTTCCGGCAGGGCCAGGGCGTAGGTGTTGCTGAACTTCGACGGCGTGAGCCAGACCAGACCTTTTTTCGCGTCGAGTTCTTTCACCCGGGCGTAGGACTGAGCGCTGTCGAGCTTGTCGGTGACGTGGTTGTAAGCCACCAGCGAGACACCGGTGTATTCCCACATCAAATCCAGCTGGCCACTTTCGTGGGCGCTGCGGGCCAGGTTGCTGCCCAGACCGCCGGTCACTTGGGTGTCGTAACCCTTGGTGCGTAGGTATTGGGAAGTGATTTCCGCCAGCAGGGTTTGTTCGGTGAACACCCGGGCGCCGATGCGGATCACCGGTTTTTCAGCGGCTTGGGCAAATCCTGCGAACAGCAGAACGCAGCCTAGTAAAAAGCTTAATTTCTTCATAAAAATTCCTTTGCCGAGGCTTAAGACGGGCGCAAGCCGCGTTCGAGCCAGAGGCGGCTGGCGAGTGTCACCAGGCCGTCGAGCAGCAAGGCCAACAGGGCGGTGCAGGCCGCGCCGAGCAGCAGTTGCGGCTGATTGTTCAGGGCGATGCCGGGGAAAATCAGGCTGCCCAGGCTGTTGGCGCCAATCAGGAACGCCAGCGGTGCGGTGCCGACATTGATCGCCAGCGCCACGCGCACGCCGCCAATAATGATCGGCACGGCGTTCGGCAGTTCGACCCGCCATAGCACCTGAGTCGGTGTCATGCCGATGCCAACGGCCGCTTCCTTGAGTGAACCCTGGACGTTTTTCAGCCCTTCGTAGGTGTTGCGCACAATCGGCAACAGTGAGGCGAGGAACAAGGCGAAGATCGCCGGGCCACTGCCGATGCCGAGGATACCCAGGGCGATGGCCAGTACGGCGAGAGGCGGCACGGTGTTGCCGATGTTGAAGATCTGCATGAAGCGTTCGGCGCGTCCAACCATGGTCGGGCGGCTGAGGAAGATGCCGGCGGGTATGCCCACTACAAGGGCGGCCAGCATGGAAACGAGGACGAGAATCAGATGAGCTTGCAGGTAAAACAACAAATCGTCGCGGTACTGTTCGATCGTGTTGATGCCAATCCAGTGGACCAGCAGGGCCAGAAGGGCGACGACAACCGCACCTCCTATCAGCCCTTTGCCATAGCGAATAGCCACAGGCGGACTCCTTTTTTCAGTCGGCGGACACCGCTTCGTGTGGCAATGCCATTCCTGGCTGCCGAAGTCAGTGTTCGCGAAAAGCAGCTCTATCAGTGCCGGTAAAACGGCCTGAAATCGAGCCATAAGCGCAGCCTCGTCAGGCTAACTTGCTGATTTTTCAGCCCTGACGAATAGCCGTAACAGGGGAGTGGACGCCTCCACGCTCTGAAAGGTTCCCATCTGAAGCAGCATTTGGCCACCCCTAATGTGCTCAACGGTTCGGTTCTTCGAGGAAGTTGGGCTATAATCGCGGCCCTTTTTTGAATCACCTGCCAGGCGATTTCCCATGACCAAACAGGCCGCCGAAGTCGCGAAACGCCGCACTTTCGCCATTATTTCCCACCCCGATGCCGGTAAGACCACCATTACCGAGAAGCTCTTGCTGATGGGCAAGGCGATTGCGATTGCGGGTACGGTGAAATCTCGAAAATCCGACCGCCATGCCACCTCCGACTGGATGGAAATGGAAAAACAACGGGGTATTTCCATTACCACGTCGGTCATGCAGTTCCCGTATCGCGATCACATGATCAACCTGCTCGACACCCCGGGTCACGAAGACTTCTCCGAAGACACCTACCGCACTCTGACTGCGGTGGACTCGGCCTTGATGGTGCTCGATGGCGGTAAGGGTGTAGAGCCACGGACCATCGCCCTGATGGACGTCTGCCGGCTGCGCGACACACCGATCGTCAGCTTCATCAACAAACTCGACCGTGACATCCGCGACCCGATCGAACTGCTCGACGAAATCGAAGCGGTCCTGAAGATCAAAGCCGCGCCGATCACTTGGCCGATCGGTTGCTACCGCGATTTCAAAGGCGTTTATCACCTCGCCGACGACTACATCATTGTCTACACCGCCGGCCACGGTCATGAGCGGACCGACGTGAAAATCATCGAGAAGCTCGACTCCGACGAAGCCCGCGCGCACTTGGGCGACGAGTACGATCGCTTCGTCGAACAGCTGGAACTGGTGCAGGGTGCCTGCCACGAATTCAATCAACAGGAATTCCTCGACGGCCAACTGACGCCGGTATTCTTCGGTACTGCGTTGGGCAACTTCGGTGTCGATCACGTGCTCGACGCCGTGGTCGACTGGGCGCCGCAACCGCTGCCCCGTGTCGCCAACGAGCGTACCGTGGAACCGGTGGAAGAGAAGTTCTCAGGTTTCGTGTTCAAGATTCAGGCGAACATGGACCCCAAGCACCGCGACCGCATCGCCTTCATGCGCATTTGCTCCGGCAAATACGAAAAAGGCATGAAGATGCGCCATGTGCGCACCGGCAAGGACGTGCGGATCGGCGATGCGCTGACGTTCTTCTCCTCCGAGCGTGAGCAACTGGAAGAAGCCTTCGCCGGCGATATCATCGGCCTGCACAACCACGGCACCATCCAGATTGGCGACACCTTCACCGAAGGCGAAGTCCTGGGCTTCACCGGCATCCCGCACTTCGCCCCGGAACTGTTCCGCCGCGTGCGCCTGCGCGATCCGCTGAAATCCAAGCAACTGCGTCAGGGCTTGCAGCAACTGGCCGAAGAAGGCGCCACTCAGGTGTTCTTCCCCGAGCGCAGCAACGACATCATTCTCGGCGCAGTCGGTGTGCTGCAGTTCGATGTGGTCGCCAGCCGTTTGAAAGAGGAATACAAGGTCGAGTGCTCTTACGAGCCGATCACTGTTTATTCCGCACGCTGGATCGATTGTGACGATAAGAAGAAGTTCGAGGAGTTCCGGGTCAAGGCCGTGGAAAACCTCGCTGTCGACGGCGGCGGTCACCTGACCTACCTGGCCCCGACTCGGGTCAACCTGGCGTTGATGGAAGAGCGTTGGCCGGATGTGAAATTCCGTGCGACGCGTGAGCATCATTAAGCGCTGAGCCGTAACACCAAAGCCCCGATGCGTAAGCCTCGGGGCTTTTTTGTGCCGCCTCGGTCCACTGTGGGAGCGGGTTTGCTCGCGAAAGCGGTCTTTCATTCAATATTGACGTCGACTGACCCGACGCCTTCGCGAGCAAGCCCGCTTGTGTCTTGCGCAGGAATTAGA